>NZ_JARVTA010000003.1:0-48022 GCF_030208915.1 Arthrobacter sp. efr-133-TYG-104 | reverse complement strand
TCACATGAGGCAACGAACCACGCTTCCCGGACCTATTGACGTGAGGCAACAGGGGGTCTTTCGGTCATTTGCGGCGGCCCGCGGGATCGGTGCGCGCAGTTTCGGGCACCACACGACAGCGCCACATTGCTTGGACACGTTTGTCGCTGGGCACCTGACAGTGCCGCTTAACGACAAGATAGGTGAACATCAGCCGTTCCTGAGGCTCGCGCAGGCCTTGATCGAGTCGTACTCATCGGCTCCACGACCAATGGCCTGGGATCTGCAGACGCAGCGCCTAGTGCGCGATCATGACACCCTGATCCTATGGCCGCACGTTGCCCCCATGCAGCCGCCAAGGTGGTTGCCGCAAAAAGCGACGTGGGGCAGTAGAGGAACAGGTCGCGGGAGCCGTTAGCCGTGGTCACACCGGCCGGCTCCAAGCGGACAACGACAGCGCCCCCCGGCGGGACAACGGCGATGGGGACCGTCCTTGCCTTCCCCGGCGAGGTGCCCTTCAAGGCGAACCAGACCAATTCACGCCGAGACGTCTCCTATAAATCCACGGGGCCGCTCAGGTCAGTTCGCGCGCCTGCTCGCGGAGGAAGTCGCGGGCGGGTTTGGGGTTGATTCCCCGCTGGCGGAGGGGCTTGTCGTCCCAGGTGGCCTCCCGGAGGTCCCCGAGCAGCCCGGCGCCGAACAAGGACGAGAGGGCGTCGTTGCGGCGGTTGAGCAGGCGGATCGCAAGGCGGGCGATGGGGCGCGGCATGTGCCGCACCTTCATTTTGTGATGAATGAGCTCCTCGGCGAACGCGATGGCTTCGTTCTTCGTGAGCGACTCTGGGCCGCCGACCTCGATCAGCACTGGCGGATCCGGCTCGAGTGCGACCGCCGAGAGAAGAGCCGCGACGTCATCCGTGGCCACCCAGCGCCTCTTGGTGTCACCCTTGCCGATGACCGCTGCCTTCCCGGCGGCCATGTCGAAACGGGCCATGGGGGCGAGGTGGACTTCTTGAAATGCGTCCGAGCGGACGATGACCGTCTGCATCGCTGAGCTCGTCAGGCGCCTCTCGATCGCCAGCTTGGCGCGATCCAGGGGTGTGCCGATAACCTCGTCGGCTCCGGCGAAGGACATGTAGACGAAGCGGCGAACGCCCGCGGCCTCGGCCACATCCACCAGGGAGCTCATGCCTTGTTCGTCCACGGCCCGGATCGTCGCAGGGCTGGTCCCGGCGAGGCGTCGGCCGATCGCCGTCGCTGTGGCGATCACAGTATCGACGCCCTGACATGCAGCTTTGAGGCTGGCAGGTTCCGTGAGGTCGCCGCGCACGACTTCCATGCCGAGCTCGCGCAACCCGGTGTCATCGCTCCGCTGCCGCACGAGGCAGCGGACGTCCTGTCCCTCCAGGCGCAGCTGCCTGGCAACGCGGCCGCCGAGATCACCGGTCGCGCCCACGACGAGGATCATGGCCGTGGTCCCGTCGAATCGACGCCGGCGACAGCCCGGACGGCCGTGTTGACGTCCCCGGAAGCGCGCTCGACGGGCTCAAGGTAGAACCGGACGGCGGTGAGCCGGTCCTCGCGCGGGGTGAAGATCGAGACTCCGGCCTGCTCGACGGGCACGCCGTCACGACGTGTACCGCGGGAGGCCCACTCGACCCAGACCTTCCCATCGGGCGCCGTCGCCGCGTCACGGATTTCCAGCGTGAGATCGGGGATTCCCTTGAAGAGGGCGGACCAGTTGGACCGCACTTGAGCTCTGCCGGTGAAGCTGCGGTCGGGGTGGTTGGGGGTGATGTTGATGTAGTCGTCGGCGAACTCGGCGACCATCCCGTCGAGGTCGTGCTGGCCGGCGGCGGCGAACATGCGACGGACGGGCCCGTCGGGAAGGCGGTCCACACCGTCAGGCGTGTCCATGATGATGACTCCTTGGTGCCTCGGGCGTGTGTGGAGGAGGCTCAGCTCTGCTAGATTTACTTTAAATACAGTTAACTGTATTGATTGGAGTTTAGGACCGATGAGCCACCACGTCAATGCGTCAGACCCTCCCACGCCCGGGCGGCCCTACGACGCACGACGGCGCCGCGAGCTCGCCGAGGCGTCGCGGCGCACCGTGCTCGAACGGGCGCGCGAATTGTTCCTCGCGCAGGGTTTCGGGCCCACGACGATAGCGCAGATCGCACGCGCGGCCGGAGTGTCTCCCGAATCGGTCTACAAGAACTTCGGCGGCAAGCCAGGGCTCGTGCGGGCCATCCAGGAACAAAGCCTCCTCGGTGCGGGTGGGACACCAGCCGAGCAGCGTTCGGATCTTGCGCAGCTGACTGCCACCGATTCGCTAGCACTCATGGAGCGGCTCGGTCGCTTCACTACCGAGGTGGGCCCGCTCGAGGCACCGATCATGCTGCTCATTCGGGACGCGGCGGCCAGCGGCGATGCTGCCATGGCGGACTTGCTGCGCGAGGTCGACGATGTCCGCTACCGGCGGATGCTACACAACGCGCAACAGATGGAGGCCCGGGGGCTCCTGCGTCCAGGCCTAAGCGCCTTGGAGGCCGCGGACGTCATGTTTGCGTGCACTACCTCGGAGCTGTACGAAAGCCTCGTCGTGAAACGGGGATGGTCCGCCGAGCGGTACGGCACCTTCATCGCCAGGACGCTCACGGCAAACCTGCTGTAGGAACGCCGGCCGCCGTCGTCTGCACGTCGGCCAGGCCCGGGACGGGGAACGTCGAGGACCGTACCGTTGCGACTTTCGACGGCAATCCGCGCGCGGAGAGTGGACAGACACCGCCCCAGGCCGCAAGGTGAAGGATCGGCGGATTCAAGCGGTCATTGCAACGGGAGTCCTTCGATCAGTTCGATCGGTTTTCTGAACTCTAGTCTTTTGCGTGGCCGGTCGTTGAGTTCCTGGGCGACCCCGTCGAGATCTGTCGCGCTGTGGATGCTCAAGTCGCTGCCTTGAGGGAATACTGGCGCAGCAGTGGAGCAGTTCCACACCGGGCTAACCGAGTATCTGCGTTGGTGGAACACCACCCGAATACAACGAAGACTCGGCTACCTCAGCCCCGACGAATACCTCGCCCACAAGCTCGCCACCACGTAACGTTTATTTAGCAGTCCAACTTCCGGGGAACACTCCAGCAGGCCATTGGTGTTTTCGCTGATGCAGGCCAGTAACAGAACCAGACGGGCCCGGATACACCCCGGGGCCAATCAGCCGCGCATTACCTTGCGGGTTTGCGCGGCGGTCCATCGCCGTCACATACCACCGTCGCGCCGGGGATCATCCCAGTCACGATGCGTCACGGGGTTCGTCAGACCGGGGGCACCGTTAGATTCATGACCCCTCCCAGCCAGGCGAGGATCGTCTTGAGGCTTTCGGGGTCGAGATGTGTATCCGGGGCGTTATATCCGTTCCCTGGTGACGCAGCCACTTCCGCAGGGCTGCGGGTATCTTCCTTGAACACGTGATTCGCGTTGGGGGGGAATGCGAAGGTCACGTTCGTCATTCCAGCAGCGGTTCCCTGGAGTGGGTCCCCGTCGGCATGAACATCGATCTGCACGTCTCTCCCTCCGATCATCACCAGCGTGGGTATCTGCACCTTCCCCAGCGAGTCGCAGGTGGACTCGACCCATAGTTCCCGTGCAAACGGAAGATTCATCGGAGCCTCGAAGCTCGCGAGGACCATCTTCACGCTGTCCGGCAGGCCCGGGTCGGGATTCATCGGCTGACCGGCCGCATAGCGCGCAGCGGCTTCCTCGACCTTGGGCATCAGCTCGGCTCCGCCGGGGACCTGGGCGGACTGAAGCGTCAACTGGGACAGCAGCACTGCCTGGATAGGGCGTCCGGGGGGTGCGGCGAGCACGATCCCCACGAACGGGATTTCCTGGGCGCTGGTGGCGTAGTGGAGCACGTGGAGTGCGCCTTCGCTGTTGCCTAGCCCGGCAATCCTGAAGGAGTCAATGTAGTCCAATCCGGAGAGCGTCTGAACGGCCGCGACCAGCTCATCCAGATGCGACTTCATGCTCAGTTTTCCGGTGAGCTTCCGGACGTTCTCCATCGCGTGCGGGCCGGTCACCCGCTTGTCATAGCGCAGAGATGCTATACCGGCATGGGCGAACGCCTCCGCGAAGAGCCGCGCGCTACCGTTACTGCCGGGAAGCAGCGGTGAACACCAATTCCGGTCGGTCGGGCCGCTGCCAGCGACGAGGACCACTGCCGGGAACGGCCCGTCGCCGTCGGGCCGGACAACCGTGCCCTCCATGGTGATGCCATCCAGCTGCCAGGACACTTCACCAGAGTTCGCCATGATCACAGTTTCACAGCGAACCACGAACAGGACAACCGTTCTCAAGAAACGTGCGGGCGGCACGAACTGGTGGGTGTTGGTACTAAGGCTTCCTTACCCAGCCCTTTCGTCCGTAAGCGTTCCGCACTCCCGCGTCCTACAGCCATTGGTACCCCCGCCACGTACATCTACCGCGGAATTTATGCAGGCGCGATCAGGTGCTTCGACGTCGTTTCTCAGCACCCGGCCGTCAACCCCGAAAGGCTTGGAGTCCGGGGCGTGAGCCAAGGCGGTGCCCCTCGCCCTTGCTGCTCTCCGACCCGACGTGGCCCGGGCGGCCGCAATCGGATGTCCATTTCTGGTCGATGTTGAACGTGGACTCGCACGGGCAGGTGGCCCTTCGTGAAGTAGACAGCCTTGCTAGGAGCCGCCTCGCCGTCGCAGCCTTCACGTTCTTCCGACCGGCATGCGGTGAGATGAAGGTATGGTGCGTTTTGCAGGGTGAAGTCTCCTGTCTGATGACATTGTTGATTGAATAGCCTTTCAGCGAGCCGCAGGAAGCGGTCATTCGGTCCAACGCGCGGGCTTCATCCGAGCTGGGCCGAATGGGCTGTCGGGGTTCAGGCCGCCGCTTTTCAATGACGGCTTCCATGTCAGCTACCCCAGCTCTGCAGGGCCTAAGGACGGGGAAGCGCTCGGGCGCCGTGGGATCCGCAACGAAGCGACGCGCATCGTTGCCAAGTACGCCCCGGTGCCCATGATGGCGAACCCAATGACCCCCAAGGCCGGGGCTCGGGCCGCGACACCGGTCAGCAGGACAAGGCATCCGACGAGGGCGGCGAAGATGCCCAGCGCCGTGCGCCTGGCCTTTGTTGGCTCGGGCGTTGATCCCATCTTGGACGCGAACTTGGGGTCATCGCACTCCAGTTGGTGGGTTATCTGATCCAACGTCTTCTTTTCGTGTTCTGAGAGAGCCATCATCGGCCTCCTGTGTTTGCGTGGGTGGAACTGCTGTTTTTAGTGCGGGTTCTCGGGCTGGATTGCTTCGAGGTATTCGGGACGCGGACGGTCCAGCCAAGTTCTCGCTGGATGCGGATACGCAAGGCGTCCGACGAATCGGTTCGCCGTGCATGATGTAGGTCATTCGGGGTGCGTGGCTCGCCGTGCGCATCCAGCGGACGATTTCGTTGGAGTCGACGTGTGCGGAGAAACCTTCAATCTGTACGACCTCGGCCTTCATCGGAACGTCCTGGCCAAAGGTTCTCAGCTCCCGTGCGCCTGCGGCGAGGGTAGCGCCGCGGGTTCCTCCAGCCTGGTAGCCGCTGAGGACCAGGGCGTTTTTCGGATCCGGACCATGGGCTTCGAGGTGGTGAAGGATCCTGCCTCCGGTGAGCATGCCGCTGGCCGAGATGATGATCATTGACCCTCCCCTTAGATTGAGTAGCTTCGAGGATGTGTCCGGCCGGGAGGAAAGTCGCCTCGATGCCCTCTCCAAGCTCCATCGGGGCATCAGAGTCCTGGGGTTCGAAGGCGTCGAGGGACCTGACCGCATCGGCTGTGGTGATCCTGTTATGGTCACGGATGCGTTTGTTGTTCATGCTGGTCTCCTCAGCGTTGGACGGGTGCAGGCGTCCGATGGAGCCGGGCGCCCGGGCCGAGGGGTGCTGGCTATGGTGTCGGCATCACATGATGGTGGCGGTATTCCTCCGTGCTGGGCTTGATGGCCAAGGCCGTTACCACCACGGCGACGGCGCCTGGAATCCAGGCGCTCCACGCGGCACCCGTCATGGAGGCGAAGCCCCCGATCCATGGCGCCAGGAGGAGGACGAGAGCGAACGCGGCTTGTGCCCATTCAGCAGCCGGGATCCCTGGCCTGGTCAGGTTGGTGAGGCCGGCGACGACCAGCAGGACGCCGAGGACGACCATGAAGGCTGTGGAGGATCCGCCCTGGGCGGTCCACAGTACGGAGAGTGCGGCAAAGGCCCCAGCGGCGATGGCCGTCCAATCCTGCCAACAGTTCCATTTTTTCATTTAGGTTCTGCTCCTTTGATCGGTTTATGGGTCTTGGGTTGCCGCCCCGGGTATGCCGGGACGGGGCGCGGGGTGCTCAGCGGGTTCGGGTGAGTGGACGACAAGGACGGGGCAATGGGCGTGGCCCCCAGTGCTGCGGCGATGCGCTGTGCTTGGCGCAGGGCCTCGATGGAGGCATAGGAGCCGTCCACCCCGACAACGATTTTTTCCTTCCGGGTGCCCGTACCCATGGTGTTCCTTCCCGTTTCCGCGGTTTCTCTAAGAATGGGCACAAAATTCACTACCAAACAGGGTCGAAAGTCATGGCCCCGGCCCGGGTCCTTCGGCCCTTGTATGCGTTGGAAGGGTCATGAACAATGACAAGGCCGGGCAACCATGGCGGGCCGGCGGGACCGCGGCCACGGGTCGCCTGACAGGAGGATCATGGAACGCCCAGTACCACCCCAAAGCGACGCCGGGGTCCTTGGCGCGCGACCAATCCGTGTCTATGTTCTGGATGATCATGAGCTGGTCCGCCGCGGGTTGCAGGAACTGCTGGAAAGCGAAGGCTTTGAGGTGGTCGGCATGTCCGGTTCCGCCGAGGAAGCAGCCAGGCGCATTCCGGCTTTGCGCCCCGACGTCTCGGTGCTGGACGCCAGGTTGCCCGACGGCACCGGCATCGAAGTATGCCGGGAGGTGCGCTCCGTGGACCCCACACTGAACTGCGTGATACTGACCAGTTACGACGACGAACAGGCCCTCCGCGGCGCGGTTCTTGCCGGCGCGGCTGGCTACGTCCTGAAGGAAATCGGCGGCACCGACCTGCTTGGTGCACTCCGCAGGGCTGCGCGGGGCGAATCTTTGTTTGATGACTCGGTGAAAGCGAAAATCATTCAGGGGCTCACGGAA
Organism: Arthrobacter sp. efr-133-TYG-104; assembly: GCF_030208915.1. Lineage (NCBI taxonomy): Bacteria > Bacillati > Actinomycetota > Actinomycetes > Micrococcales > Micrococcaceae > Arthrobacter > Arthrobacter sp. efr-133-TYG-104. Next base: position 40,835 of record NZ_JARVTA010000003.1, on the reverse strand, counting down.
CCTCAGCGGCTAGACCCCCGGGTCGCCTCATTGACTCCCCAGGAGCGGCGCGTTCTCGAACTTGTCGGCCAAGGCATGACGAACCGCCAGATCGGCGAAGAGATGCTGCTGGCCGAAAAGACCGTGAAGAACTACGTATCCTCGATGTTGGCCAAACTGGGATTCGAGCGGCGAACCCAAGCCGCGGTGTATCTGGCCCACGGAACAGTGCCGGATACAGGAAGGGCTAGCTGACGGTTGCGCCGGGGACCGGTCAACGGGCCGGAACCGACCACACCACGGTAGTCCCTTGCGTTGGCACGCTGGTGACGCTGCACGAGCCTCCCAGCTCCAGTGCTCGGTGTTCCATGTTCACCAGACCATTTCCCTGGACGGGATACGTGAAGCCCTCGCCGTCGTCTTCGATGATCAGGGTCAGGAAACCATCTTCCACTGACACTGAAACACCGACTGTCCGGGCTTCGGAGTGGCGGACCGCGTTGCTGAGGCCTTCGGAGATCATCGCCAGCGCGTTGGTGACGGTTCCGTCGTCGAGCACTGAATCGACCTCCCCGCTGAGCGTCAAGTGCGGGACGGACGGCAGCGACCTGGTGGCGTTCCGGACAGCCTGCAGTAGCCGACTGCTGAACAATACCTGTTCGCCGGAACCGGTATGCAGGGAATAGATGGTGTTGCGGAGCTCCCTGATGGTCGCGTCCAACTCCGCTGTGACGGCATCGATGCGGGTCAAAGCAGGTTGGCCAGTCGTCAGCCGCCGTAGGCTCTGGATGCTCAGGCCAGCGGCGAAAATGCGCTGGATAACCACGTCGTGGAGGTCCCGGGCGATACGATCCCGGTCCGAGAAGACCACCAACTGCTCACGGAGCCGGTGGATCCGGTCAAGCTCCAAGGCCAGGGCCACGTGGGAGCCGAAGACAGCCCCCATCTCCACATCCGTCTTGGCGAATGGTCCCGCTCCGGGCGAACGGACCAGAAGCAGTAATCCGTGGTGGGCGGCTTGGGCGCTGAGGTCGATCGCCAAAAGCTTTCCAGTGGACACGTCGTCGGCCGGTCCAAGGATGTCTTCTGCTTCGTCCATACAGGCTGGTGTCCCAGTCGCTGCGACCGCCCTGATCTCCGGAGAATTCATGGACAGGATCTTCCCTGCGAACATTGCCGCGCCCGGACCCGCAGCACCTGCGACGGCGTACGATTCCACCTCTCCGTCAGGAACCAGGATCAGGGCAAGCTGCGAACCTGATTCGCGTAGTGCTTTGTCCGCGATCAGACCCAGCGCTAGGTCGTCGGGCTCCGCCGTCGGATCCTCACCGAGCATCCGGCCGGTGACTTCCATGCAGGCCTCAAGCCAGGACGCACGGCGGCTGGCGTCCTCGTAGAGGCGGGCGTTCTCGATGGCCACTCCCGCGGCCGCGGCCAACGCCACGGCGAGGTCCTCATCCTCGGGAGTGAAGTCACCTCCGCCCTCTTTTTCCGTCAAGTACAGATTCCCGAAGACGGTGTCACGGACCCGCACGGGGACCCCGAGGAAGGACTTCATGGGTGGGTGGTTTTCCGGGAACCCGTAGGACTTCGGATGCTGGTGCAGATCATGAAGGCGAAGGGATGCGGGTTCGCTGATGAGCAGACCGAGGACACCGTGACCGGTCGGCAGCGGACCGATCAGGCGGGCAAGGTCCTCGTCGATCCCGACTGTGACGAAATGGCTCAGGGACTTGTCCTCACCGATGACACCCAGCGCGCCGTAGCGGGCGTGCAACAGCCGACAAGCGGAGGTAACGACCCTGTCCAACACAGCTTCAAGGCTCAGATCCTCGGCGACGGCGACGACTGCTTCCAGCAGTCCCCGCATGTGTTCCTGGGCATCGACGAGTTCCCCCGCCCTGGCCAAGAAGTCCCTGAGCAAGTCTTCGATCCGGATCCCGGTGGCCTGCGGGCGCCCAGACCGCTCAGGGTCCGGACTGGAGCCATTCATCTACTGCCTTTCGAAGTACCGCGCCCACGCCGGATAAAAAAGCGAAGTAAAGAGATGGTTGCGTAGCTGACAGACTACTCCGGAGTCCCGTGTTGCTCCAGACGCCGACGAGACGAGGGTCTTTGTGCCCTGTTCCCCCGCCACGACCCGGCGTAGCCTCTGCGTCATGACGAACAAACCATCACCAGAGCCAGAAGTCCTCGAGCCCCCGCAATGCTTGGAACTCTTGCGCACGGTATCGGTGGGGCGCTTGGCCGTCTGGGTCCAGGACCACCCTGACATCTTTCCCATCAATTACACCGTCGACCACGGCACCCTCGTCTTCCGAACCGGAGACGGAACCAAACTCCACTCAGCCCTGGGTGAAACCCCCGTCGCGCTGGAAGCCGACGGCGTCAACCCGGACACCGGAGTGGCGTGGAGCGTCGTCGTCAAAGGGCAGGCCGCCGCCATCAAACTCACCCAGGAGGTCCTCGACACGGTTGGACTGCTCTTATTCCCGTGGCACGCGGGCCGCAAAGACCACTTCATCCGCATCGTCCCGACGTCGATCAGCGGGCGCCGCTTCCCCGTCACCCCACCCCTGACATGGTGGACTCCCCTGGACGACGCCACCCGCGCCGGCCTTGAATAACTGGGCCACCCCTCGGGTCCAAAGCCCCTAACAACGGCGGACGGCCACGGGTAGCGTCAAGCCCATGAACCCTCAATCAGCGGACCCGATTGAAAGACTCACCCCCGAGGAGTGCTTTGAGTTGCTGGGCCAAACGACGGTCGGTAGGCTGGCCCTGATCGTCGAAAACCATCCGGACATCTTCCCTGTGAACTACGTTCTGGACGAGGGCTCCATCGTCTTCCGAACCGGTATCGGCACGAAATTCTGGAGCTCAATGAGGGATCCCTGCGCGTTGGAAATCGACGGCTTCAATGCAGGCTCCGGGAAGGCCTGGAGCGTCGTCGTCCGCGGTCAGGCCCGCCTTATTGTCGACCAGCAGGAGAAGGCAGCCGCCGATGCCCTGCACCTGGATCCCTGGCAACCCGGAAGCAAGAGGCATTATCTGCGCCTGAGCTTTGACGCTGTCACGGGGCGCCGGTTCAAGACCACCAGGCCCGACGTGTGGACAACCCCGGTGTGGGATCCCCGTTCCGAACTTTTCCACTGACCGGCCGTTGCTGGCCGGTGCCGCCAAAGGCACCGCTTGGCCTTCCTGAATGGACCAATCATGAAAGCACTCGTATTTGGAGGGCCCGGAAAGAAGTCGTGGACCGACGTTCCGGACCCTCGCATCATCACCCCCACTGACGCCATCGTCCGCATCGACACCACCACCATCTGCGGGACCGACCTGCACATCCTCAGAGGCGACGTCCCGGCCGTCCAGGAAGGACGCGTTCTCGGGCACGAGGGCGTCGGAACGGTGACAGAGGTTGGCTCTTCAGTCGCCGGACTAAGGACCGGAGACCGCGTTCTGATCTCCTGCATCAAATCCTGCGGCCACTGCAGCAACTGCAAGAAGGGCCTCTACTCCCACTGCTTGGGAGAGGAAGGCCAAGCCGGAACCGGCTGGATCTTCGGGCATCTCATCGACGGCACCCAAGCCGAGTACTTACGCGTCCCCTACGCAGAGAACTCCCTGTACAAGCTGCCCCACGGGGTCACCGACGACCAGGCCGTCATGCTTTCGGACATTCTGCCCACTGCATTCGAAATCGGAGTCCAAGCCGGGAACATCAAACCAGGCGACGCCGTCGCCGTCGTCGGCGCCGGCCCCATCGGCCTGGCAGCAATGCTCACCTCAGGACTTCACGGTGCCGCTACGGTCATTGCCATCGACCGGGACGAGGGGCGCCTGGCCAGAGCCCGGGAATTCGGCGCAACCGAACTCGTGAACCCGGACAAGCCCGGGTGGATCAACGACGTCATGTCCTACACCGACGGCGCAGGGGTGGATGTGGCCATCGAAGCGGTCGGCATCCCTGACACCTTCGAGATGGCCTTGCGGCTCGTCCGCCCCGGCGGGAACGTGGCCAACATCGGGGTCCATGGCAAGCCGGTCGAACTGCGCCTACAGGACCTCTGGATCCGCAACATCAACATCAGCATGGGTCTCGTCAACACCAACACCACCGCGATGCTGCTCCGTCTCGTGGCCCAGCACAAAATCCCGGCCGAAAAATTCGCGACCCACCATTTCGCCCTGGGACAAATCATTGATGCCTACGACACCTTCTCCAAGGCAGCGGAAACACACGCCCTGAAGGTTGTCCTCAGCCGGGAATCCCACCACTAGGCAAACAGAAGGAACAACGTGGCCCGGATCCTCACCAAAGGAAGGGTCTCGTGCGCCTGAGACTGATTCACAGCGGGACGGTTGTCTCCAATGCGGGACGGGTTATCAGCGTCGGGCAATGGATATTGAGCAGCACGTGTTGGGCCACCGAACCGAGGAGTACGCGGGCCCCGCCCCGTCCTTTGCAGCCGATGGCCAGCAGACGCGCATGAGCGCTGGCGTGGAGGAGCGCTTCGCCCGGTAGGCGTCGGAGGTCCAGGATCTCGCGCGCGGCCAGGCCAGGGTATCGCCCGGTCAGGCTCCCAACCGTTGCGGAGAGCAACATGCGCCCGTCAAGCCCGGGTTCCGGAGGTGCCCCGTGGACGAGTCTTTTCGAAGATGAAGAAGCAGGTCCGGCTTCGGCGCCGGCATGGACGACCACGAGTTCCTGACCCATCCGCCGCGCTTCGTTGATGGCGAACTCAACCGCAAGCCCGGAATCGCTGGAGCCATCGACACCAATCACGACGCCGGACGCCTCTCCAGACCGGACTGAAGGGATCACCGCGACGGCAGGGATCACCGCGACGGCACAATGGCTGAGGATGGCGATTTGAAAACTGACCGATCCGAATCCTTCGCCGTGGTTGTCGGGCCGCCGGTCGGTTCCCACGACGACCATTTCCGCGACCGCCGAGAGCTTGCGCATCGTCTCGGAGGGCTCTCCGGCGCTCAGGGTCATGACCACGTCCAACCAAGGAGTCAGCCCCGCGATCCGGGCCGACTCGCTGTTCAGCAGGTCCTTGCCCTCGGCGATCGCCTTCTCATGGTGGGCTTTCTCCGGGAATGCCCACACTTCTGGAACCACGTGAACCAAATTCAGCTGAAGGCCAAGATTTCGGGCGCGTTCGGCCGCCCAGTCCGCAGCGGTGCTGCCCACCGAGGCGCCGTCGACCCCCACAAGGATCTGTTTCTTCATGAATACACGCGCCTTCCAAGAAGCCGCAGCACTGTCTCTTCAGTGTTATCGGCCCCTGCTGTGACCCACTAGGGCCGGAAGGCCCTCCTTGGGAACAGGAGCGCGGGATTATGCTCTCTCAAAGAGTGTCACGTCCTGTGACCCCGCGCTGTGAGGCCGTCCTGAAGGGGCATCGGCATGCTGATCCTTGTACTGAATCCCGGTTCCTCATCCTTGAAGTACCAGCTGCGCCGCATCGGAGCACCCGGGACGAAGCCGGATATCCTGCTGGATCGTGTGGTTGACGGGCCCCAAGAGGGCGGCTTTGGTCCCGATTTCCTTGGCGCTGTCTTCGACGAGGTTGACGCGACGACCCGGTGCTCTTCCGGCGCAAATCGCGTCGACGCCGTCGGTCACCGTGTGGTTCATGGCGGGGAACGCTTTAGCTCCCCTGTCCGCGTCACCCCGGACGTTATGGGGGTCATAGAGGGACTTGGCGAGCTGGCGCCGCTTCACAACGCGGCGAGTGTGGCATGCATGCGCGCCGCGGCAGCGCGTTGGCCGGACACGCCACAAGTAGCCGTGTTCGACACAGCGTTCCACCATACAATGCCTGAACATGCCTCCCGCTACGCAGTTCCCGAGGGCATATACACGAGATATGGGATCCGGCGCTACGGATTTCACGGGATCTCGGTCGAGATCGCATGCCGGGAAGCGGCAGCGTTCCTCGGAACACCACTGACTTCCTTCAACGCCGTCGTGGCGCACCTTGGCAATGGCTCCTCCGTGACCGCCGTCAGGAGCGGGCACAGCGTCGACACGTCCATGGGCTTGACCCCTGTGGCAGGGCTGGTGATGGGAACCCGCTGCGGGGATCTTGATCCATCCGTTGTCATCCTGATGCAGCGCCGCGGCCTCAGCCTGGACGAGGTGGACCTGCTCCTCAACCATCGGTCGGGCCTTTTGGGGCTTGCCGGCTCATCAGACATGCGCACCGTCCAGGATGCCGTGCAACGCGGGGATCCCAAGGCTGTCCTTGCCTCCGACATGGCCGCCTACCGGCTGGCCAAGTACGTTGCCGCCTACAACATGGTTGTCGGCGGGGCCGGAGCATTGGTCTTGACAGGTGGTATCGGTGAGCATTCCGTCCAGTTCAGATCGCAGGTGATGTCGCTGCTTGGGCCTCTCGGCCTCTATATCGACGAGGACAGGAACCAGGTGGAGGGCACCGGCATCCGAAGCATTAGTACCGCCGGATCAATGTTTCCCGTGCTGGTCGTTCCCAGTGACGAGGAGCGGGCCATCGCGGAGGCAACGGCCGCCGTCCTTCTTTCACAGGCTCCAGCAGATCGGGCCTGAACAACCCCGCTGGTACCAACGGGTCGCGGCTACTGAGCCCTAAGCCGCCGACGCAATGGACGCCCTGGCAGAATCCCGGCAACAGGCGCGCTGAAGCGGGAGGCGCGACGAGAGATGTGGTGAGTTTCCGGGCGACGGCGGACGGGCGTCGACACACCCGGCAACTGCTGAGCGGCGCGAGCGAAGAACCAGCTCTTGGCGAATTCCACCATGACCATATAGATAACGATCATTCCCAGGACCGCCAGGAAGAACGGCACCGGCAACAGGTCGAAGCCCAACAGGCCGGCAAGCGGTGATAGGGGCAGGAAGATCCCCGCGGCCACCACTGTTAGGGACGCACTTAACAGGCCAATCGAGGGACGGCTTCTCAGGAACGGAACCCGCCGCGTCCTGATCGCAAAGATAATGAGAGTCTGCGTGGCGATGGACTCGATGAACCAACCGGCCCGGAACTCCCCCGGGACGGCGTTGAAAACAAAAAGCATGAGCGCGAAAGTCGCAAAATCGAAGATTGAGCTGATCGGCCCGAAGAGGAACATGAAGCGCCGGATAAACCCGATGTCCCAGTGCGATGGTGCCAGCAGCTGTTCCCTGTCCACGCGGTCGCCTGGGATGGCCAGCTGGCCGCTGTCGTAGAGCAGATTGTTGAGCAGAATCTGGCCCGGCAGCATCGGCAGGAAACTCAGCACAACCGACGCCGTGGCCGCGCTGAACATGTTGCCGAAGTTGCTGGAGGTTCCCATCAGCACGTACTTGATGGTGTTCGCGAAGATCCTCCGGCCCTCCATCACGCCCTCGGCAAGGACACCAAGGTCTTTTTCCAAGAGCACTATGTCGGCAGCGTCCTTGGCGACATCGGTGGCGCTGTCCACGGAGATCCCGATGTCCGCCTTGTGAAGGGCCAGGGCGTCGTTGACGCCATCGCCCATGAAACCCACTGCACCGCCGCTTTGCCGCAGCAACGTGATGATGCGGCCTTTTTGCTCGGGCGAGACGCGGGCAAAGATGGTCGCTGCCCGGGCTGTGGCAGCCAGATCTGTATCGTTCATGGCGTCGATGTCAGCACCGGTGAGGGTCCCGCCGGACATCACGCCGAGCTCGGAGCATACTTTTTCGGCAACTTTGGCGTTGTCTCCGGTGGCGATTTTCACGGAGATGCCGAGCATGGCCAGTTGGTCCAGGGACGCTTTCGCATTCGCCTTGGGCCGGTCGAGGAAGACGAGGAAGCCTGCCAGGACCAAGTCCTTTTCGTCATCGGGAGTGATGCTACTCAGCCCCGTCGCCGCGCGGGAGGCCACCGCGACGACGCGCGATCCGGCGTCGAACTGTTCGTCCAGCATCGCCTGCACGTTGGACGCCGTGGGTCCGCAGAGGGCGAGCACGTCTTCGGGGGCGCCCTTGGTGACCAAGCGCGCCGGGCCGCCGGCTTCCCGCACCAGCACGCTGGTTCGCCGGCGCAGGTGGTCGAAGTCGATTAGGTCGAGGCGCTCAAAACGGGCCGGATCAAAGACCGCCGCACCCGCGCTTTCCCAGAGGGCGGCATCGAGCGGGTTTTGCCCGGCCGTGGACAGTTTGGCCTCGGAGTAAGCGGTTTCGGTGGCCAGCAAACCCAAGGTGAGGAGTTCGACGTCGGACACTTCCGGGGAGGCGGGCAGCGCGCCAGTGAAACTGATGCGCCCCTCCGTGAGGGTCCCGGTTTTGTCGGTGACCAGGATGTCCATGTCGCCCAGGTCCTCGATGCAGACCAGTCGCTTGACGAGGACCTTCCGCCGGGCCAGTTGGCGGGTGCCGGTAGCCAGGCTCGTGCTCACGACGGCGGGCAGCAACTGCGGCGTGATGCCGACGGCGATTGCCAGGGAGAACAGCAGCGACTCGATGAGCGGGCGCTGCAGCAGCAGGTTCGCGACGAAGATCAGCGTGGTGAGCCCGATAGCCACTTGCAAAAGCAGGAACGAGAACCGTTTCAGCCCGAGCTGGAATTCGGTCTGGGGCTGCCGCTCCCCCAGGCCCAGCGCGATCCGGCCGAATTCGGCGCGGCCACCGGTGGCCACCACCACGCCAGTGCAGCCGCCGGACTGGATGACGGTTCCCATGAAGACGCAGGATGCGAGGTCGCCGAGGGAGGACGCGGGCGCCACCGGGGCCGGATCCTTGCCAGCCGGCAGGGACTCCCCCGTCAGGATGCTTTCGTCGCAGAGGAGGTTCTTGGTGCTCAGAAGACGGATGTCGGCGGGGACGATAGCGCCCAAACTCAAATGTACGACGTCGCCTGGCACCAAAGCGGTCACGTCCACATCCTGCGTGGTCCCGTCGCGCAGCACGGCGGCGCGGTGGGTCACCCGGGAATGCAAGGCTTCGGAGGCCCGTTCGGCGCGGAATTCGTTGGTGAAGCCCAATCCCACGCTGATTAGGAGAATCCCGCCGATCACGACCGAATTCGTGGCATCGCCCAGAAAGAGGGAAATCCCCGCCGTGATAATCAGCAGGATAAGGATGGGGCTGGCGAACTGCCGGCCCAGCACCGCCCATCCATTGGCCCGGTGCGTCCGCACGGCGTTCGGCCCGAGCTCTGCAAGACGCGCCGCTGCTTCTTGGTTTGTCAGGCCTGTGAAGGTGGAGGCCAAGTGATCCAACACCTTGTCCGGGGGGATACACGCGGCCTCTGTAATCGGCAGCTCGATGGAACGCCGCGCCTGGACCTTGAGATCTGACATGCCATATCCGTTCGAATACATCGCCGGAGGGACTCGCCCTTGGGATAAGGGTACGGCTTGGGGCCCGGTGTTTGGGCGGCCAGGAGAGGATTGTGCCTGAGGTTCGAGCGGATGTGAGTGGCCCACCATACCGAACTCACCATCGCTTCGAACTCACCATCCCGGACGACCTCCCGGCATAGGGCCCTATGGCCCTAACCGCTCTGCCGTGTATCTGACACCGTGAAAGACCGGCACCGCAAAGATCAGACAGTCCAGGCGCCAGAAACGCGTGCACTCGGCACGCCGTCGACCCCGGAAGAGGCAACCAGATGGAAACAACAGCCGTCGTCCTGGAGGCACGGGGTGAGGACTTTGAGCTGCTGAACCGGTATTGGTCCGCGGCCAACTACCTCACGGTGGCCCAGATCTACCTCCAGGAAAACCCCCTGCTGAGGGATCCGCTGCTAACCAGCCACATCAAACCGCGGCTTCTGGGACACTGGGGAACCAGCCCCGGGCTGTCGTTGATCTATGCCCATTTGAACCGGCTGATCAGACGAACCTCCGCGGAGGTCCTCTTCGTTGCCGGTCCGGGCCATGGTGGTCCCGCCGTCGTCGCCAATGTCTATCTCGAGGGCACCTACTCGGAGATCTATCCGAAGGTGGGGATGGATGTCCCCGGGCTTCGGCGACTAGTCCGGCAGTTTTCCACGCCGGGCGGGATCGCGAGCCATGTAGGCCCTGCCACTCCCGGGTCCATCCACGAAGGAGGCGAGCTTGGCTATTCCCTCATGCACGCCACGGGCGCGGCCATGGACTATCCCGGGCTGATCGTCGCCTGCGTCATCGGCGACGGCGAAGCCGAGACCGGCCCATTGGAAGCATCCTGGAAGGCGCCATCCTTTCTCAATCCGGCCCGGGACGGTGCGGTGCTGCCGATACTGCATTTGAACGGGCAGAAGATTTCCGGCCCGACTGTCCTGGGCCGCAGATCCGACGAGGATGTGGAAGCGCTGCTCAAGGCCCACGGATGGGACCCGGTGACCGTCTCCGGCGACAATCCCGGGCACGTCCACCGAGCCCTGGCCGCGGCGATGGACGAGTCTTATGGGCGCATCCGTGAACTGCAATCCAAGGCGCGTAGCCAGGGCGTGCATGGCCCGGCGCGGTGGCCCGCCATTATCCTGCGAACACCGAAAGGGTGGACGGGCCCGGCCGTGGTGGACGGGCTCCCGGTCGAAGGAACCTTTCGTTCCCATCAGGTGCCCTTGGCCAACGTTCGAGAGAATCCCGAACACCTCGCGCAGCTGGAGGCCTGGATGCGCTCGTACCAGCCGGAAACCCTCTTCGACAGTGGAGGCCGACTCGTCCCCGAATTGGCAGCACTTGCCCCGGCGGGAAGCCTTCGCATGAGCGCCGTGCGCGCGAGCCGTGGCGGTGCCGGCACTGCCCTGGAGATCCCCGACTTGGAACGGTACGCGCTGCAGCCGGCGCCACGAGGATCGGTCATCCATGAGACCACCAGGCCGCTGGGGGAACTGCTCCGGGACATCTACATCGCTACGGCCAACGATCCCCGGTTCCGGCTCTTCTGCCCGGACGAAACCAACAGCAACCGGCTCGGGGCTGTTTTCGAGGCCACCGACCGCTGCCTCCTGGAACCCGCGAGGGAAAGTGAGCATGCACTGGCTGAAGACCACATCTCAGCGGGAGGCAGGGTCATGGAGGTCCTCTCCGAACATCTCTGCCAGGGCTGGTTGGAAGGATACTTGCTCACGGGCCGCCATGGACTCTTTGCCAGCTATGAGGCCTTCGCGATGGTGAGCGCGTCGATGACCATCCAACACGCCAAATGGCTCCAGCACGCACGGAAACTTCAATGGCGAGCAACCGTCCCGAGCCTGAACATCCTGTTGACCTCCACCTGCTGGCGCAACGACCACAACGGCTTCAGCCACCAGGGGCCCGGACTGATCGACACAGTGCTGTCCCTTTCAGGGACCGTCACCCGGGTCTACCTGCCACCGGACGCCAACACGCTGCTCGTCACCGCCGAACACATCCTGCGAAGCAGGGACTACGTGAACCTGGTGGTCGTCGACAAGCAGCCGCACCCGCAGTACCTGACGCTCGAGGAGGCCAGGGAGCACGCTGCGGCCGGAGCGTCCATCTGGTCCTGGGCCGGGAACGAGGACCCGGCCAGTAAGAAGGAACCCGACGACGCCCGGGCCAGGCCCGACGTCGTCATGGCCTGCGCCGGAGACATCCCCACCCAAGAGACGCTGGCAGCAGCCTGGCTGCTGCAAAAGCACCTCCCTGCACTCACGGTCCGCGTTGTCAACGTCATGGATGCCATGGTCCTCCCACCCCGCGACACCCACCCCCACGGCCTGTCCGTTGAGAAGTTCGGAGAACTATTCACCGAGGACGGCGAAGTCATCATGGCCTGGCACGGCTACGCCCGAGCACTCCACCAACTCCTGCACGGCCGTCCCCGCCCGGAACGGTTCCATGTCCGCGGCTACAACGAACAAGGAACCACCACCACACCCTTTGACATGGTGGTCCTGAACAAAATGAGCCGCTACCACCTGGTCCTCGAAGCGCTGCGACGCGTCCACCGGCAAGTCCCGGGCGCGGATGAACTCGTCGACTTCTGCCGCACGCAGCTGGATGCACACACACGATACATCCGCGAACACTTCGAAGACCTCCCCGAAATCCGGGACTGGACGTGGACACCGCCCCTTCCCTGACGCCCGAAATCGAATCAGAGGTATGCTCATGTGACCCAACAGCCAGGCCCGGGCCAACTGGCCTGCAGCAGACCGATTCCCGCATCGATTCCGGGCGGTCGAGCGCTGAGGTAATGCCCCACACGGGAACTGAACTGGGCAATATCCTCGTTGGTGTGATTCAGGAATACCGGGCCAAAAGGTGATTGGACCATCATCGACGGCGACGCCCTGGAAATCGAAGAATCGCAGCTCACCCGGCGAAATCGACCCCGTGAGCAGAGGACCAGAATCCGAGGTGCTTTCCGGGTCAATTCCGAGATCCGCAACAGCCTCAACGGGTTCCTGCGATGGATCACCTCGATGTTACTTCCGGTCATTGGGTTGACTGCGTCCACTGTCGCTATTTCCAGTCTCTCCCCCCGGGTATTTAGTCACACCTCCGGGTCTTTCGGCCCTATGGCTGGCGAACGGCGGTCAATAGGCTTCAGAGACGCGGCCGACCTTCTGACCGGTCCTTGTGCCTGATCCAGGAAACGATGTACACGACATAGGAGCAAACATGTCCCTCCCAAGCATGGATACGGGCCGCGTGGATGGCGGGCTGCACGTCACGGACGAACTCAGCCAGGAACAGTGCTGGGAACTTCTGCGCTCATACACCACCGGCCGTTTCGGTTTCGTTCAAGAAGGCCGGATCATGATTCTGCCCGTGAATTATCTCGTCGACGGCCAGTCCATCTATTTCCGCACATCGGAGGACGGATCCATCAGCGAAGCCGTCCCGTCCCTCGAGACTTCGTTCCAAATCGACGATTCTCGCCCCGCCCGCAGCGAAGGATGGTCCGTCCTGATCAGTGGCCCAAGCTCCCGCGTTGAGGACCCTGACCTCTTGACCCGTCTCTGGGGGAAGAACATGGCCGAACCTTGGGGCGGCGGAGCGAGGTACCTCTTCATCCGGATCCAGGGATACAGGGTCACCGGCCGCCACGTGCATCTCGGGTGAGCCGGAACCGCGCAAGGCCAACCTCATTAGCGGCAGGAGACGATGGACGCCACGGATGAAATCATTGTCGGACATGACGGGTCCGCCGAGGGTGGACCGGAGGTCCATTGGGCGGGCCGGAGGTCCATTGGGCGGGCCGCCAAGCAGTTCTGCGAGACTGCGCGACTGCGCGCTGCATCTGGTCGCAGCACTCTGTGGCCGGCACTCACGCACGATCTCTACCCTCGGGTGGCCCCCGAACATCTGAGAAACCTCTCATCCGGAGCTGGATGTGGTTGGCATCGACGTCGACAATTGGGAAAAGCCGCTCCGTAGTTGGGAACCAGGGCCACGGACTCCGTTCGGGGCACCATCGGTTCAACCACCCACGCTGTGCTTCTTCACGCCCGTTGCCCGGTGCTGTTGGTGCGTCGGCCCAGCCCATGTCCGCAGTGAAACAGGGATGCTCAGTACAAATCGCTAGGCGTCAACTCGTCGTTTTCCGGTCCCCGGTGAATGCGCCGGCCGGTGATGAATGTTGGGACGATCTCGACGAAGACCCTCTTTTTCGGAGAGGTCAGTTGTTGGCGGGGAATTCTTTCGGCGGCTTCAATCTCGGCGCCGGACTCCAACTGTCGTGCAGTGCCTTTAACCACGACGCTCCAGACGGATTGGCTGGCGAACCCGTCGGTCTCAAGGGCGACTTTGTCGTTGATCGTGAGCGCGAATAGCTTTTCTCCTGGATTCGTGCGGAGGAGGATCTTTCCGTCGTGGGCGACGAAGTTGATCGGATAGATCTCGGGTTCGTTGGCGATGCTCAATGCCAACCGCCCCAACGTTGCACCCAAGAGGATGTTCCAGCATTCTTCCTCGTTCAAGACTTCTACTGGGTCCACGGTATCCGGTGACATGGTCCGTCCTTTCGATGATCGGCGCTCCAAGCCTTTTCAGCACGCGCGTGGTAAGCGCCCTCAGATAGGGCCGTTGGACCCGTGTCTATTCGGCAACAAGCTTGTAGCGTCGTTTCCAGGGAAGGCTTCACCCACCCCCAGGTACGCCTTTCATCGAAAGAGGCCGTGATGCTCGTAATAAGTCAAATGGATGCTGGAATGCCGGAGCCCGGAATCTATTTCCAGTGGGGCGATTTCCTGATCCAATTCGGCAATCTGGTGGTCATTGCCACCATGGTCGTGCTATTCATTCTCGCCTTGGTTCTTCCGTTACCAGGCCGAAGGAGCCGGAAATGACCGCCGGCCATTCCCCGGGTTCGACTGCTGACGGCGGCGCGCCACGCTTCTCCACCTGGACAGGAAAAGCCCGCGGGTGGGCCCTGCGCCGGCTCCCGCCGGACAAGCTGCTTCCGGAAGGCCAACCGAGCTACGTCTCGTCCTGGATATACGTTTTCGGCATGGGCGCTGTCGCCGCTCTCGTCTACATCATTGGATCCGGCGTCGTATTGGCATTGAACGGTCCCAGCTGGTTCCATGTCTCCGTTCTCGGCCGCTTCATCAACAGCACCCATCTGTGGAGCGTTGAGCTGTTCTTCATGTTCATGGTGATCCACCTCTGGGGCAAGTTCTGGATGGCCGCCTGGCGGGGCGGTCGCGTGCTGACCTGGATCACCGGGATGCTCGCGTTTGTCGTCTCGATCGTCACTGCCTTTACCGGATACCTGCTTCAAACCAATTTCGACTCGCAATGGATCGCTTTCCAAGCCAAGGACGCCCTCAACGCCGTCGGTCTAGGTGCATGGTTCAACGTCGCCGACTTGGGCCAGCTACTCATGTGGCACATCACGCTCCTCCCTCTGGCCGTCGCCGTCGTCGTCGCCCTCCATGTTGTGCTCGTCCGGATGCACGGGGTGGTGCCGCCATTGGAAGCTGCGGCATCCGACGCCCAGCTGCGCTCAACGGCATCAAACCCGGCCACCGAGAGCGAGAACCAGAAATGACCAAGTCCACAGCCTCAGTCTCGTGGCGCACGCGGGACGACATCGCCAGCAGGCCATGGCCCGGCGCAGTGCGCGATTACGACCTGTTCAAGGAACTTGCTGTCGGGCTGGTGGTTGTCGGTCTGCTGGTCCTGGGACTTTCAGCGGTCTTCAGCTCGCCGGACGACCCGAGTGTGACCCTCAAGTCATGGGCCCAGGCCCAGCCCGCGGATTTCGTGGCAACAGCCACCACGGAACTCGGCGGGACCAGCCGCACTGCAGGGTATGGACCACCCTACAATTCAACCCCCGATGCCTCGCAAAAACTTGGCCCGATCGATCTGCAGAGCCTTTCAGGTGTGCGGCTCCCGATCAACACAGCCAACGACTTCGTCATCAGCCCGCTCCAAACGCTACCGACACCCCCGGCGGCGATCGAGGAATGGTCCAAGGCAGGCGACGCCCAACACACCGTCTGGACGACCGCCTACACGGACGCACTCAGCAAAGCCGCGGACAACGACCCGGCGAAGGTCCCACCCGGCGACTATGGCCCGGTCCCGGCCCTCACCGGGGCACTCCTGGCCATGGCACAGCAAGGGACCCTTGATCCAGTCCTGAGCGCAAAGGGTTCGTTCTATAACACCGATTACAAAGCCAGCATTCTGTTCCTCGGTGACGGCACATACTTTCCCGGCCTCGCCGACGCCCAGCACCTGACTGGCGACCAGTGGGGAATGATGAATGAAACGGGAAACTATCCCGGCCAGTCCTGGCTGTGGCTCTTCTCGGCCCTTTACCAAGTGGAACCTTTCAAATCATCGCCGAACGCCGACGTCCTCGTTGTGTTTAGCATGGTGGCCCTGACGCTCCTCCTGACCCTGGTGCCGTTCATCCCCGGGCTCAGGTCGTTGCCCCGCCGCATCCCCGTTCACCGGCTGATCTGGCGGGACTACTACAAGCACCGCTAGTCCCGCCGGCGATCACTTGAAGTTCGCCGCGTCGAGCGCGGCCTGCAACGAGTTGAGGTAGCCCTCGCTCGTGTAGGTTGCGCCTCCCACCGAGTCCACCTTGGCTGATTGACTCGACAGCACTTCGGATTTGAGCATCGGCACGGCCTGCTGGTCGATTTCGCCGGAGAGGGATCCGACGTCGGTGAGCTGCAGCGGTACCACGTCGGCGATCTTGCCGCCGGAGATGACGGCCTGGACTTGCACTGTGCCGTATCGCGTCTGGATCTGGCTACCGTCGAAGGTTCCGTCCTTGCTTCCCGCAGTGTCGGGGCCCGGAGGACCGGCGCTGGTGCCGGCCGCCGTCGGGCTATTCGGTCCGGAGAGCGTTCCGGCGCCCGACGGCGGATTGGCCGCTTTCGTCGTGACGCCGCCGGATACGGAATCACCCTGGTTTCCGGCATGCCACCCGATGAGGAGGACGGCGGCGGAAGCGAGGCCGGCCAGTACGGCGCTCCGGGCTCTCACCAGCTGAACCTTTCGTAGTGGATCCGGAACCGGGGGACGCCGGCCCGTTTCGCGTCCTCGACTACCAGGTCGGTCCAGTCGCGCGGACCGCACACGAACACGTCGGCGTCCCGGACATGGGGGACGATCGTGGACAGGCTCATACGGTGGCTGGCCTCCCGGGCCGGCAGCCAGCTGTCGTGGCCCCTCTTCGGCCGGCGCCCCAGCAGGACGTAGAGCGTTGCAGATTTCCGGGTGCACAGTTTCTGGAGCTCGCGGTAGAGGTAGAGCCCGTTCTCGTCCGGCGCCCTGACAATCACCGTCATCTCGCCTGGCCCAAAATCGCCCTGCTCAAGCAACGAGATGATGGGGGTAATTCCGATGCCGGCTCCGACGGCGACCGCCCGGCGGGTGGTGCGGGCCCGGTCCGTAAAGAGTCCGTAGGGTCCTTCGATGCTCACCCTTGTGCCGATCCGGAGGGTACCCAATCCGGCGGTTCCGCCTCCCAGCTCACGAACAGTCACTTTCAGGCGAAGGACGCCCGGGGCCGCCGAGAGCGAGAACGGGTGAGCATGCCACCAAAGCCCCCGCGACCAAAAGCGCCAGATGAAGAACTGGCCGCCGCGGACCCGCAGGTTCGCAAGTAATCGTCCGGTCATCTCGATGGAGTACACCCCGGGCGCCTCAGTGACAACATTGCTGACTCGAAGGTCGTGCCGCAGAGTCCGCAACACCGGAATGATGAACCGAAAGATAAGCAGTGCCGCCGCTACCCCAAAGTAGAGGGCCAACCAGTAGTAACGCGCCAACGTTCCATCTGCAAACAGTTGTCCGGTGCTGAACTGGTGCGGCAGGGCGGCGAGCACGGCGGCGTAGGCGAGGAAGTGGACCACATGCCACGCTTCGTAGGAAAATTTCCGCCGGACAACAACCAGTGAAGTGATCACGACGACCGCCAGCAGCGCATACCCCAGATATGCGACTTTCATGTCCGGTAACGAGGTGAACATGTCCCAGATCTCGGCGAACACGTTCAATCTCGCCGTCAGCGAGTAGCCGATCCAAAGCAGCACCACGTGTGACGAAATAAAGTAGAAGACCGGCTTACCCAGCCGCTGGTGGACCAGTAAGGCGCGGTCGTGGCCGAAGGCACGGTCAATGACAGGAAGCCGCGCTGCCAAAAGGAGTTGGATCAACATCAAGTCGGTCCCCACCAGTCCGGCGATGATTCCGACGGCGGTAAGAGCGCCCGGGACGGTCTTGAATTCCACCAGCCCGCTGTCTGCCAGAAACAGTGCCAGCACGAGCGCCACCGACAACCAGACGATCGTTTCCAACAAGTCCGCCAATCGGGCCCGCCGCAGATAGCGCGCCCGTTGCGGCATCCGCGGCTGGCCGGCCGTCCGGCCCGTTGCTCCAGCCCGGGCCGTCATCTGGTCTCTCCCGCGGTGGCACAAGGTACGCTCATGCCGTAATGCTAGGTTCGGGTTCTTAGAAAATTCTTCGAAATCTGGACAACGGGCCGCGAACCTTGGACCCGGCCGCGGACGTGTTCCCGGGATTTCGTCGGATCATCGGCAGGTGCACAATGATGAGCGCCCCGGATGGTTGGTTGCCGATTTCCACCCGGCCGCCGTGCTGCCCGGCCACTTCGGCCACGAGCGCGAGTCCGAGACCGTAGTGGCGCGGCGCCGCGCCGTCCCCCGCCGTGGCGTCGGCAGGCGCTGAGGTTGCAAACCGTTCGAAGGCCCGCATCTTGACATCGTCCGCAAACCCGGGCCCGTCATCGCGGACGGTGATGACAAGCGTCCTAACGTCAGCCGAGACCCCCACGTCTACGTGTGACCGCGCGAATCGGACGGCGTTGTCCAGCAATGCCACGAATAGCCGGCGCAGCGCCGTCGGTGCAGCGGCGATCTCCACTGGGCCTGCTATACCGCTTCGTTCAACCGTGACGCCGCGGCGGGCGGCCTGGACCGAAAACGACTCGACGACGTCGTCCGCCAGCGTCACGACGTCGACGTTCGTGAACTCGACGTTCCGCGAATCCGCAGAGATGAGCAGGTCTTCGAGCAATCGGGTCAGTGAGCGCGAATCTGCGATCATGGCGTCCACATCCGCGTTGATGTTCAGCATCGGTTCTTGCGGCGAAGAGGAAGCCATGCGTCGTTTCAGCATCTGCGCGCGCATACTCAGCAGGGTCAGTGGCGTGCGCAATTCATGGCTTGCGTCCGCGACGAATCGCCGTTGCCTGTCGAGCGCTTCGGCCATGGGCCTCATGGTGCGCCGCGCCAACCACACCGCCAGGAGACTCGCCAACACCACGGCTCCCCCGCAGGTCAGCAGCAGGGCAAGGACCAGCCGGTTCAGTTCCTCCAGATTCTCGTGGCGGTCGAACACCGCTTGGACTACCCGGGCTCCGGAATCGGCGGTACGGATGGTGTACGGACGGCCCCCTATCGACACGTCTTCTTGGGTGGCGATTCCGTTGGCGGCGACAGCCTCGATAGCCTTCAGATCCGGCAGCCCGGACGGCATCCCAGGGGACACCGTGACGGTGCCCTGGCTGGAGATCGCCAGCCAGGTTCCAGCCGGCGCATCAACGATCGAATCAACGTGCTCGGTGGCGGTGGTCAGAAGGCGTTGGGCTGCGGCGGCCTGGCTCGTGCTGACAATCAACAGCACCGATCCGGCAATCGCCACCAAAAGCAGCACCAGCAAGGCGCCGGTCTGCAGGGCCAGCCGCCAGGAGGACCGCTGCAGCTCGTCCTCGGCTTGACCCTTCATGCCAGCGTGCCGATCCTGTAACCGACACCATGCACCGTGCGGACGCTCCCCCGTCCCAGCTTCCGCCGGAGATAATGGACATACGTATCCACCACCCCTGCCTCTTCAGCGTTCGGAAAGACATACTCAAGAATCTCGCCACGCCCGAATACCCGGTTAGGCCAACGTGCCAGTTCCTCGAGGAGGGCGCTCTCCCTTTCGGACAGCACGACGACCGAACCGTCAGAACGGGTCACGCTGCGCGATTCGAGGTCAAAATGGCCGCCAGCGATCCGCAGGGTCGTCGCGGTGGCGATATGCCGCCGTCGCAAGGCACGCAACCGGGCCAGAAGTTCGTCGACGTCGAAAGGCTTCGACAGGTAGTCCTCCGCGCCGGCGTCCAGACCCTCCACCCTGTCTGCAGGATTACCCAATGCGGAGAGAATGAGGGCTGAAGTCTCGATGCCTTCCCTGCGCAATTTCGTCAACAGGTTCAATCCGTCCATGACCGGCAGGCCCCGGTCCAGAACCAGCACGTCGAATTCCCCTGTCAGGGCAACGTGAAGGCCCTTTTGTCCGTCCGAAGCGCTTGAAACTTCGTAACCTTCGCCAGCAAACAACTCCTCCAGCATCGCGCGAAGCTGCACATCGTCCTCGACCAAAAGAACGCGCGGCTTCATCTCATTCATAGTCGGAGTATAGGCGTCGGAGCTGGGGCCAACAGCGTCATTCGTGCAGTCTGAGCGCCTGAGGAGGGCAGAGCGCCACCGCTTCCTCTGCCCTGTATTCGAGGAGCGCGGGCTGCCATCGGCCATCTCTGGTTCTCGTTTGCGTGCCCTTAGCTCCCCCATAAGGAAAGGCTGCACATTGATTTAGGCACGGATGATTTACGCACGGATGTGAGCAGCCCGAAGGAAATCCCTCCGCGTTGAGCGGTGTCGTCTTTCTCTGCTATCGCGTTTAGTAGGTGGTGCCTCCTGGGAGGATGAGGGGTTTGGTGGGTTGTTGGTTGAAGTTGAAGTCCTTCACGAGGTCGCCGAGCTGGGGGTTGCTTTCGCGGACGCCCGGCCGGGGATCAGGGCGTCCGTCGGTGGCCGGGTCGAGTCGTTGCCCGTGGAGGAAGTCATCCTCAATGAACTTCGCGTAGGCATCGTGGCTGAGGGTTTGATGGTCGATATTGCCTTGTTTGGCGTAGGGGCTGATCACGATTCCCGGGACCCGCAGGCCATAACCGTTGGCATCCACCGCCGGAGGGGTGACGTGATCGTAAAAACCACCCCAGTCATCCCATGACAAGAAGATGGCGGTACTGTCCCAATCCGGGCCTGCCATGACCGCATTGATCAGCCCGGTCACGTAAGCCTGCCCGGTACTGACCAGCGCCGGCGGGTGCTCGCTCACGGCCCCTGTTGGGTTGATCCAGCTCACCGCAGGCAACGTGCCCTTCTTGGCGGCATCATAAAAGTTGGTCAGGGACTGGATATTGCCCAGTTCGCCGTCCTGTTTAACGGTGTCAAAGTACGGCAACGGATTCCAGATACCAGGCGTTTTAGCGTTCTGCGCCACCGGGGCGCACACCATCGCGGTGGCATCCTCGCAATCCGGCTCAGTCCCGTTGAAAACGTAATACGCCCAAGGAACGTTCTGTTTATGCAACAGGTAGGTCAGGTCCGTCCAGGCGTAGTCCGGAGGCGCCAACTGTTGAGCGGCAGCCAGCAGCTTTTGTTTGAGCGCCGCCGGGAGAGTTGCCTTGTCAATGGCAGCCTGGCAACTGGTGTAGGAATCCGCGCCCGCACAGTTCTGCGCGATAAGGGCGTGCAGTTGCGTGGCAAGATCCGGGCTGATCCCGGCCGCCGTCAGGGCGTCCTGGCAGGCCTTGTTTTGGAGCCCGACCCGACACTTCCCAATCAACGTGGACTTAATCGAGGAAGTGAAGTCCGGCGGGCTGCCCGGGCTTTGAAGGGCATTCACGCACGACGCCGGATCGCCCGCCTGACTGCATTTAGCGGACCACTCCGAAACCAAATACAGATGTTCAGGCAGGCTCCAGGACGCGTTGGGTTCGAACATGTGGTCTTGAAGAGTGAAATTCTTGGCATAGGCCCAGTAATTGGGAAGGTCCCGCCCATCGTGATAGCCCATCACGTCCGTTTGTTTCCCGCCCGCGCAGGCCGGATCGTTGGGTGCACAGTTCGTCGAGGCCTTCGCCGCTTGGGCGATGAAGCCGTCCATCTTCCCGCCGTCGATATCCGCAGTGGCGTTGCTCTGGCCGTGCGGGCCACCGCTGTTCCGGTCGGATGGATCGTAATACGGTTTCACGCAGGAACCATTGGCCGGATCCGGAACGCAGACAGTGGGTGAACCGTCCTGCATCGGTATCCCGTCAGCTCCGGGAAAAGTTCCAAAGTAACTATCGAACGAGCGGTTCTCCTGCATGATGACAATGACATGCCGGATCTTACTGATGCCTGCTGGCGCGCCGGAAGCCTTCGAGGAAACCGGGCCGCTGTTGATCCCAAAAACCACTGTGACAGCAACGAGCGCAACAACGACAACGACGGCCATCCCCGCGAGTATTCGGTGCCTGCCCACCCAGAGCCGGATAGGCCCGAACCAGCGTTGTCGCTTCCCTGTTTTTGAGCTGAACAATCCCATCGGAAGACACACCCCTCGAAACGGTGTCAGCACGCGATCCTGTTGACCTGCTCACCCTTGCACGCCCAGAACAGAAATGTGTTAAGGAATTGTTCGGATTGTGTAAGTTTTCGCCCATCGCCAGCACCTTATTCCCCGAATAGACAAGAAAGTTCACCGGCCCGTTCTCACGAAGAATTCGTGCAAAGCCAACATCGTGCTGGCATGGCCTAGGTGTTTTTGCCTTTGAGGATGAGCATGAGGTTCATGCCTGCGGAAACCTCCTCGGCGTTGTCGGACGCTTTCAGGTCCTCGGCGAATTGATGGACATCAGCGAGCTTGTCGCCGGTTCCGGGGCGAAGTTCGGTTGTCACCGCTACGGAGTGGCACAGAAACCTGAAGAGAACTTGAGAGATCGCTTGGGCGCTGAAGAATAATTCCCGGATCTGCCGCGGGTTCTCGTTTTCCCACCTCCGGCCCACAGATGGTGCCTGCCGGTTTTTCGTCAGAACCCAAGGCCCGGTGATTTCCGATTTGCAAGTGGTATGACTATGGGCGGGGTTTTCATCCGGAAACCCTTCAGAACGAGAGATATGGGCTGACATGTTCCGAGGCTGGCTTGTCGTGGGAGCTTTGCTCTTCGTATTTGGGGCAGCTGCCGGGCTGGGGATCGCGAGCATCTTCAGGGCCAAATGCGCGGCATGCCGTGGGGATGCCGCCGCCGTTACGGCCCTGGCCCTCGTAATGGTCGCCGTGGGGCTGGGCTGGGTTGCCACGGCAGCGGCGCCCCTCGCCCTTTTGCTCGGAGCTGTGTTCGCTTGGTTCGCTGGGAGAACCATCTTCCGAAAAGGCGGCCGGGAAGGCTCGGGGCGGTTCTCGGCGGCCTACAGTGCGGCAGTGACGGCCCTCTCGGGCTGGGTGGTTTTCTCCGCCTGGCGTGGAGGCGGATCGGCCTCCGATCACCCGGCCCACCAGTTAGGCATCATCCTTTGCGATCTGGCGGGCGTCGCGCTCATGGTCTTCGCGGCCGCGGGATGGTTGCTGAGTGCTTTCGCGATGCCGGCCGAGAGTAAATCCACCGCAGTACCACGGTTAACCGGTGTCCGTGAGGCGTTGATCGCAGCAGGTATCGCCTTGGCCTTCTACGCAGTGTCCTAGGGTCACGGATCCAGTTACGGACTCAAGAGCAGCAGTGTCGTGAAGTGCTATCAATCGAGGCTCGGTACCGGGCCCTTTGCTTCGTCTCCGGAATTCAGCACCGGGGACCAAGCCGTACCTACGCACGTGAGCGCAGTATCCCTGGAGATTTCGGGGCACTCGTCGTGTCGGCGGTGGAGATCCAGCTCTGCGCCAAATTCCGGCTCAAATCAGGCCGGACCACGCAGTACACAGAAGATACATTCATGCTCAGCTTCTGATCCCGTGATAATCGCTGGCCACGGAGGCCCGGGTCCACCCCCCAGGACTTGCGGTTTCCCACAGCCGGATTGCCCGCCGAGTCCGCTACCGTGACGGCCCTTTGCATCCAGTAGGAGCGAGAACGGGAGCCGCAACCAGGGCCCCCAACCCTGACCCTGCGGCCATCAACAGGTGTCCGATCACCGTGAGGGCTTCCTGGCAGTTCTGGCTGTGTGTTTGATTACGTTTATACGGGTGGTGGGCGAAACTCTCAGGTGCGCATGGAAACCTTTAAGGCGAAGCGCCAGCGGGTCGACTCAGCTGTAAGGACGATCTGATCGATGGCGCGGATCTTCTGCACAGTCAACACCGGGAACAATGATCAACACCGAAAAGTCCGAGAGCACAGCCCAGAACACGCCCCAGCCCAGGCGGGGGCTTGATCTGAGTCCAACCCAAGTCATTGCCGGCGGCGGAGCCGCGGCGGTGGCTTCCGTCATAGGCGGACAGCTCGGACTTGGCGGGACCGTCGTGGGAGCCTTTATCCTCAGCGTCATTTCCGCTGTTGCGGTTCCGCTGATCCGTGCATCCCTCGAAAGAAGCCACAAGCAGCTCCAGCGCGTCGTGCCCCGCCGCGGCCCGAACGCGACCAGGTCCACCCTGCCCAAGGTCGCAGAACCTCCCAGCATCATCCGGGCCACCTCCAGCAAGGTTTCCGCTCACCCGTTGCCGGTCAACGAGGACGAGGAAGCCCCGATCCCCCAACAGAAGTACTTCACGGCCAGGAAGGTGTGGATGGCACTCGGAGGAACCGCAGCAATTTTCGTCGTCGGGTTGGGGTCCGTAATCGGCGTTCAGGCGGCGACAGGTACACCTTTGTCGAACGGGACAGGAGCCCTCCAGACAGGCATCTCCCAAGTTGCCAGCAATACAACGAACACCCGCGATGCCCCCGGGCCGGGCCCGCAGCCAAGCAACCCGGCGGTCGGCCCCACGAGCGCCCCGACCGACGAGCCAACCAGTCCGGCCCCGCAAGAGACCGTGGCGCCCGTCCCTACGAGTACGCCCAGCCCGGACCGAACGGCCCCCGGGGGAAAGGACACGCCGCTACCGTCGACAGCTCCAACCCACGCCGCTGGGACGGCGGCCCCGGGCAGTACCGGGAACGGAGCCGACGGGCAGTCCGCACCAGCCCCTAAAGCGGCTACCCCGGGACCCGCAGCCAAGTGAGAATGTCAATATCATCTGAGCCCACCTGGAGAAGTGCTGGGACGATGGTTGGAATCCGCGAGGTCCCACTGTGAGCCAATCAAGTTGACACAACCATTCGTCGGTGACCGTTGCTTTCCATGGCCACGGCAATGTGGGCCGCGTTATCGGCGGGGGTTGAAGTTTGCACCCGTCTCAGGCCAGCTCGGTGCTGGTCTTCCCGGCTGATATGGGTTACCGCGAGTCCCAGCGGAACCAGCGGATTCCGATGAAAGCGAACACCACGATGTATACCACACAGGCCAAGACTGAATAGGTGTCCTGACCGCTCCAAGCAGACTGGCTGAGGACATCTGAGAAGAGTGCCAGGAGGGCTCCGACAGGTGACCAGCCCGCGATGGTTTGCATCGAGTCCCCGAGGATGCCGCTGTCCCCGAGGAGACCGAGGAGCAGCAGGAAGATCATGAGCAACCGGCCGATCGCACTGACGGCGTTGGTTGACCGGACCAAGCCGACCAGGGCCTGCCCAATGGCCAAGAACATAGCTGCTCCGAGGACCGCGATGGCGATGACCAAGAGGTACTGGCCGATGTTGAGGGTCAGCCCGTGAACGATGGAGCCGACGATGACGACAATGACGGAAGCGAGCAGGTTCGTGGCTACCTGAACGACAAGGCGGCTGGTCATGATCATCCAGTTGGGCGCCGGGGTAACCCGAAGCCTTTGCAGCACACCGATCTCCCGGTCGCGGGCAAGGGCCAAGGGGAATCCGAGCAGACACGAGGTGAGCAGTCCGAGGCTCAACGCCAAGCCAATGAGAAGGTCTGACCCGCCGAGCCGTGATTGCGATTTGCCTAAGCTCGTGACTACTAGGATGACGACCGGCAGCAGGGCACTCAAGACAAGTGAGGTCTTGCTGTTGAGCATCACGATGGAGTCCGCACGCAGCAGCGAGCCCATCATGAGCCCGCGCTGCGGGCGGACAGTGTCGACGCTGTTGTTAGTCACGGATCTCACTTCCTGTCAGTCCGATGAAAACATCTTCCAAGGTCGGTGCGCCGTGGGCGACTGCCAGCACGCGCGGATCGTCCCGGTGTTTGTCGATCAGCTCCGACGGTTTGCCGATGGTCAGCAGTACCCCGTGGTCGATGATCGCCACACGGTCGCACACCGCCTGCGCCTCCTCCATTGAGTGGGTGGTCAAAAGGATGCTGTTGCCTTCGCCGCGGAGCTCTTCGATGCGACGCCATAGGCCGCGGCGTGACTGCGGGTCCAGCCCGGCGGTCGGCTCGTCAAGCAGCAGAAGAAGGGGGCTGCGGATCGTGGCGATGAACAGTGCGAGTCGTTGCTGCTGCCCCCCCTGACAGCTGTTTGAACCTTTTGCCTATTTCCTGTTCGAGCCCGATGGTCCGCATGCTCGCACCGATCTGCTCACGCGAGAGTTTCACCCCTAAAGGCCACCGTAGAGCCTTGCGCTCTGCTGGATCGTCAGCTCGGCCTGGAAGCTGGAGGACTGCAATTGCACCCCGAGGCACGCTTTCACGCCCAGAGGCTCCTGTTGGACATCGATTCCGTCCACCAGCAGCCGCCCGGACTTCGGTCTGACTAAGCCTTCAATGGCACTGAGCGTGCTCGTCTTCCCTGCACCGTTCGGGCCCGATAGGCCGAAGATCTCCCCGCGGTGAATCTGAAAACTGACACCTTCAACCACGCTCCGACCACCGTAGGCGACGTTCAGCTCGTAGACGTCCAGGACCGCTGGCGGTGCCGGTTCATTCACTTCACACGTCGTGTACCCCTCGGATCGTCCCAGCGCCTGGTTTCCAGGCGGTCCTATGCCGAGTCTAAATCGAAGACGGTGGAGAAGCGTTTCCGCCGCACGGCGATACCTATACGTCGGTAATCCCCCTTTCCCCCGGCATGCCCACATGCGCATGACAGGGTGGTCCACCGGTTTGCTCCTCCGTCCAAACGGCGTTTAACGATCACGGCTACCTCCGTCCGGATACTCACGGCGACCGCAAGGACTACCGGTACTGTTAGGGCTGAGCGGGCCACCCTGCCCACGGTACGGCCTTGCCTGGCCCCCAGCACCTCATTTTTCCTAGGAGTAGGGTGGGTACAGAACCCTTTGGGCCGGTATCCCCCGCAAGTTCTCCGGTCCGGGGACGCCTGAACCAGTGGAGGAGCACCATGGACATAGCCGAAGTAATCCTCAGTGACCATCATGAGCAGCGGCGCCTCTTCGCGCTGTTGGACGAGATGCATGACTGCCGGCCGGAGGAGTTGGACGCTGTCTGGAACCGGCTTCGCATCCTGTTGGAAGTCCATGCCAAGGCAGAAGAGGAGCTGTTCTACCCAGCCTTGCTGGACTTGGGGCGGGGCGCCGGCGGGAAAGACTCAGCCGGGGACGAAACGACCGATGCCATACACGACCACAACGAGATCCGCGACGCCGTGGCCGAGGTGACCGGCCACGCATCCGGGACCGCTCAGTGGTGGGCCGCCGTGGCAAAAACCAATGAAGTCAACGGCGATCACATGGCTGAGGAAGAACGCGAAGGTTTGGCTGACTTCCGTCAACACGCCCCGCTGGATCTTCGGCATCGTCTCGGCCTGGCCTTCAGCATCTTTGAATCCGCACACGCCTCAGGCATCAAAGCCCGGGATGTAAGCCCCGCGGAATACGTCGACAAGAACCAATAGCCTGCCCTTCTCTCGAACACTCCTGCCCTCGAGACGAGCTGTGGACGTGCAGGACCGGCCACGGATGAGGCCATCGGAGAGCCGCGGCCGGCCTTTGGTCCACTTGCCCGGTATTGGCTCGGCTAATCCTCGAAATATGCGGAGGTCCTGGTGGTTCCGCTCAGGTTCGCGACGATACTGCTCGCGACGGCGTGGACCTTTTCGTTCCGGTGGCTGGAGGCGTTGTTCAACGTTTTGAAGGCTTCGTCCTGGGTGCAGCGGTTTTGGGCCATAATCACTCCACAGGCAAGGTCGATGACGGTCCGGCTGGCCATGGCCGTTTTCAAGTCCCTGTTGAGCTGTTCGACGGTTTCGATCCGGATCGCCAAGCGCAGAGTGCTCCCGGCGACGTCCGCGAACGCAGCAGCTTCATCGATCACCTCCGAGGTGAACAAGCCGGCCTCCGGGGCAAAGAAGTTCAGTACAGCTTCAGAGCTCTCCCCGAGGTCCATCGGGACGCCCAATGCGCTGCGGCACCCGTTCTCTGCCAGGACGCGGCTGTACTCGGGCCATTCAACATCGGTGGCCACGTCGGCCAGCAACATCGGGTGCCCCGCATTCAGAGCATCCAAACATGGGCCTTGCCCGAGTTTTTGTTCGATGTTGTCCAAGAGCACCGCCTTCTCGCTGCTGCCCGCGATGGTGGCGGTACGTTTACGTCTGCGTAGAGTCAGCGCGCAGTCAATCGGCGCGCCCGCTACTCGGGTCATCGCAGTGGAGGCGAACCCCGTCACACCACGCAAAATACCCGTGATATCGGAACTGCTCGTCACCAACTCATGCAGGCTCAGGATGTGTTCGGCGTGTGCTGGGGTTTCCATAAGCACCATGGTAGGCCCGGGTCCCCGGACATTGCTTCCTACGTTGCACCGCAAATCCCCGCCTTGTACATTATTGATAAGTACACTGACGAATTATGCGCAGAGAACCCCGAATAGCACTGGGAATATCCCCTATGAATGACCTACTGCAGAGCGTGCGCTGGCTCCTAGTGAACAACGACATCAGCCTTGAACGTCTATGGATCAGGTACTGGGCACAGGGCGGGAACGCCGCCGAGTTCGAATACGAAGCCCTCATCTACGGCGTGCTGGTTCCGGAGCCCGTCGACCTGGTAATCCTTCGCCAGGTTCTCGACGACCTGGATATTGGCTAGCCTCTATGAGGTTGACGCACTGGTTTTAGGGTCCCGTTTCGGGGCCATCGATCTCTTTCGAGCCCCGCGCGCCCGCTGCGGGGCCTGGTGGTCATGGCCGGGAGACCGCCGTTTTATATATCTTTTACCGGCTCGTCGTTTTCCGGCTCTGGCGCTTCATCTCCTGCATAGGGCGCCCGCAGGCGCGCAGGGAGCTCATCGATGAGTTCATTTGCCGCACGTGCCAGCAAGTCCCTCTCCAACGGCGGCAGAGACAGCAGCAATTGGAGATACGCCTCTACCTCGTATTCACCGACAATGCCTCCGATACCGTAGTACCGCAGCCACAGTTCAGCGTTCTCTATCCCAGCGCTGCCCATGGCTCTACGCAGGCCGTTGAGCTGGGTCTGCTCAGAGCCCGTCAACCCATGTGCTGGTTTGTTTCTGTCAGGTTCTGTCATACGCGGTGTCCATCCGGGACCGTCAGATTATCCCGGCGTGAAACGACGCTCACTGTGCGCTTCCGTTGCCTCTGCGCCGGGAGTGGGAGGCTACGGGTGGGAATGCCAGAGCCGTTGAAGGCGCCGCGTGCGAGCTGCGCTTCGGCGATTTCGCGAAGCTTGGCTACAAGGAGCATCTGTTTGCTGCTGGGATTGTGGAGGGGCAACCGGACCGCCTCGCTTAGCGAACCCTGATTCACGGAATCCGAGGACTGCCCGGCTTGAAGAGAAGCTCTGACCCATACTCCATCTTCTCATCCAGCCAATTCCTCCGACCAGCACGGCCTGCAAGGGGCCCCGGAGGACCGCACACATTAATGTTTCGGGGTATTCATCAGTGGTTTCTTCACACCCCTCATTCTCGGCATCGTAAAGTTTGGCGTTACTGGCCTTCAGCTCAAGCATGATGGCGTCCAGCTTCACATGCCTCGCCGCCGGATCCCGGTTTTGCGTGTTCGGGATAATCAGGACCATCAGGAACGTCACCATGGGGGAATTCGTGTTGATGACCAGCTGCCAACTATCGGAGAAACCCCAGCAACGGACCAGGGGGCCCAAAAAATCAGTACGGCGACCGACCCAACAAACACCCATGCACGGCCCGTG
The DNA here is from genome assembly GCF_030208915.1 of Arthrobacter sp. efr-133-TYG-104. NCBI lineage: Bacteria > Bacillati > Actinomycetota > Actinomycetes > Micrococcales > Micrococcaceae > Arthrobacter > Arthrobacter sp. efr-133-TYG-104. The sequence goes on along the minus strand of NZ_JARVTA010000003.1, from coordinate 11,474 downwards.
ACGGCGGAGGAAACCGTTCTAGTGGAGCGCGTCCGTCTGGAGAAGGGCACCGTCTCCGAGGACCGCCGGGCCAGCGCGGAAGCCCGCAAGAAAAACATCCAAACAGACGGAATCGACAGGGACCGCCGCTAAGGGCAGAACCCCACCAGTCCCGCCCGGTTGTTTGGCAAGGCACCGAAAGGTGCCGGAGTCGGCCGTGACCGACGTCGAAAAAGGACATCACTCCGACCGCCCACGGTTCGTCCGCCAGTGCGCAGGTGGCTGGCAGGAGATCACCACAACTTCGGGAGACCCGCAATGACCACCCCGGCTATGCAGCGAGGGATCTCATGGACGAGAACGACATTTCCGGGGCTGCTGACATGTTCTCTTCGGCCTGCCTAGCCTCTGCTGCGTCGGTGCGCCCGGTGAAGAAATTCCCCGGTGTCCTTCTTCGATTTCCTTGGTAGCCGGGTGCGGTGTAGGGCAATAGCGGCTGCGATCGTGGCGACGACTTGTGCCAGGGCCGTCAGGGTTTTTTCGGTGAACCACACGGGTTCATACATTGCCGGGAAGGGCCCAAAAGCCGGCACGTCGATGTAACGGTAGAGCAGCAGGACGCCAAGGCCTCCGCCGGCGACGACCAAGGCCGCCAGATACGCTACCTTGCCGGGCCGGACAAGGACGTAGAGCGCCGCCGCAGCGGCAGCTGCCGCTTCGAAGAAGAAGAGGTTTCCTTCGCCGATGCCGTCAGGGGCAGCGGACTGGTAGCCGGGGGCCAGCCGGATGTGGACGACGGCATCAATGACCAAGGTAACCACAATGATTAGCCGCAGGAGCACAGGCACCGGCGAGCCCCTGCGGCTGCGGGAAGTACGGTATCCGTGCTGTTTCATGGGGTCCTCACCACGAGGTTGGTTGTCGGGGCCTATCTGCGGCCTATTTGACCGTGAGGGTTCCGTGCATGTTGGAGTGGTACGTGCAGTGGTATGCGTAGCTTCCGGGTTTCGCCGGGGCGGTGAACATGGCGCTGGTGCCGGGCTTGACCACGACGTTGAAGGAGCCGTCATCGGCGGTCACGGTGTGCGCCTCTGTGTCCATGTTCATGACGGTTATCATCGCTCCGGCCGCGACGTCAGCGGGGCCGCTGTAAGCGAAGGATTTAATGTGAATGGTCGTATCCGCCATGGCGGTGGACCCGCTGGAGGTTGATCCCATGGAGGATCCCCCCATGCCGGGGTCCATGGACGCACTCGATGAGGCGGTGCCCGATGAGGCAGCGCCCGGAGAGGCCGCCGTCGGGGTGGTCGCCGTACCCGCGGTCCCGCAGGCGCTGGCGGCCAGGATGGTGGTCACCGCGAGCAGGGTGAGGGTGATGCGTTGACGGGCTTTTGTGGTCGTCATCTGTTTTTCCTTTTCGCGCGACTTTCGGTGAATGGTGGTGGGCAGTTGCCCGCCTGGATCGGCTGCGGCCTCAGGCAGGGTGGCTGGAGGTCAGGTGGGCGTAGACCACAGTGTTGTCCAGGTACTCCCTGGTGGCGGGATCGTAGCCGCCGCAGGTGATCAGGCGGACTTCGGGTCGATCAGCGTTCTTATAGACATCCACGGTGGGAAAAGCGGCTTTGTGGTAGACGTCTACCTTGTCCACGGTGAAGACTGCGGCGATGTGGTCAGCGCGGATCAGGGTAATGTCCTGGCCCTGGGTAAGTTCGTGGAGGCGGTAGAACAGTCCGATCGGGGTGTTGATGGCGTTGACGTGGCCGAGGATGATGGCGGAGCCGGTCTGTCCTGGGGTGGGCGAGCCCTGGTACCAGCCCCCGGGCGCACCGGGTTCCCCGGGCGGAGTTTGGATCTCTCCGTTGGCCTGTTTGCCCAGCGGCAGCAGGGCCGCGTCGACACCGATTGACGGCACTTCCACCCGGAGGGGTACGGATGCCGGCAGGGCCGCGTCGGGCGCAACAGGCACGGCAGCCGGAGCGGAACTGGCTGTCGCTGCAGGGCTCGGTGTCGGAGCCGGTACTTCCGCCGCAGACGTCGTCGGGGCTGTGGCGGGGAGCGTGGCGGTCGCCTGTGATGGCGGCGGCTGGGCGTGAAGCCCGAGGGCGGTGGTAGCGATGCCGCCCGCCAGGAGCAGGGCGGCCGCCGCGGACACGATGAAGCGTCCGCGGCGGCTGCTGTTCAGTGGTTCCATCAGGTCCCTGGAATCTCTGCTTTCCGGGCCCTAGGAGGCCATGCGGCGGCGAAGCGCGTAAGCCCCGCCGGCTGCCAGGACGAGACCGCCGCCTGCAGCCATCAGGCCCAGGTCAGGTCCCGCCGGGGCCGGGGTCGTGATACCGGTGCCGGGGGCCCCGGCAGGCATTGCTGTCAGGGTCCCGCACAGGGCGGGTGAGGTGGCTGCCAGGGGCAGGGACGGGACGAGGTCGCTGGGTTCCTTCTGCGCGGCGGCTGACAGGGTGGCCGGGTCCAGGCCGTGGACGACGACGACGGCGGTGCCGGCCTTGAGGGAATCAGCGGTCTTCGCGTCCAAGGCGAAGGTTCGGTTGTAAGTGTAGGAGGCGCCCATGCCCGCGACCTTCAAATCGGTGCCCGCTGCCGGACTGGTGTCGCCGCTGGTTGAAAGCGTCGCACCGATCGCGCCGTAGGACGGACCGCCTTCCGTGGTGCTGATTACGCCGTCTTTATTGGTGTCCGCGGACATGTCCGGGCAGGTGCCCTTGGCTCCGATGTGGATGTGCTGGACGTGCGGGTAGGGGTTGCCGCCGAAGGTCGCAGCGAGTCCTGAAACCTTTTCGGTAACGGTGGCCTGGTTACCGCTGACGGTAATCATCACCGTTCCCGAGGCGTTGCTGCCGTTGATCGAGGCCAGATTGGCCTGGTAGTTGGTGGTGTCTGCGGCGAGGGCGGGGCTGGTGGATAGTGCAAGCGCACCCAAGGCAAGGGCCGGGGCGATCAGGAAAGCTGATTTCTTCATGACTTTATCCTTCGAATGGAATGAACGCTCCCGGTTGGGGACGCGCATGACTGTGACACCTGATATTCGTTGTGGTCCCGACCACGGATGGGTGGGATTCCTAAAAACATTTCTATTCGGACCAGCAGGCCAGGACGGTGGTGGCGACTTGGTAGGCAAACGCACCGTTGGCGATCTGTTGGGGCCCGACCACTGCGGGAAGGGATGAGGCGTCCACCGTCAGGACGAAGCTGTCCTTGACAAACACCGCCGAGGTGGCCGTTTGGAAAGCCGGGAAACCCAAATTCGCCAACCCCCCGATGAGAGTGCCACGGACTACCGCCTGCTGTTGATCGAAATAGGCGCGGGCGGCGGCCGGGTCAGCCGATTCCTTGACCGATAACACGAAGGGACCCGCCGGCAACGCATAAGTACAGGTATAGAGCCGGTCCTTCCAGGCGTCGGTGGTCTGGGGTGTCGACGCCAACCCGAGGATCCGGACAATGTTGGATCGGGTTTCGTCCCCGCAAATCATCTTTGCCGACGACGACGGCGAACTCGCCGCTGCGGAGGCCGAAACAGTGGTGGTTGGCGGAGGAGCTGAGGGGCTGCCGGGTGCCTGGGCGGCGGTTCCCGGGCCCGCGGCACATCCGGCCAGCAGCACCGCGGACACGCTCACAGCACCGATCCAGGCACCCCGCGCGAACTGGGAGCGCCCGGCAAAGTGGAAGCGCGTCCTGCTTTTCATGATGCACCTTTCACGCCTCTCGAAGCCCGGCACAGGATGCGCCGGAGCCCTTTCCCCTAGTATTCGCTGCGGCAGGGCCCGCGGATGGGTCCAGTCCGCGGCTCACCCCTGAGAGCCCCGGGTGAAGCTTGAGCAGGCCGTGGAAGAGGCCAGCGGAACAACGCTACGTGCAAGCATCCGGGACGGGATCTACTGGGGATAACCGGGACGCAGTACGCGCCATAACATCTACGATCATGCGTCTCAAAAAGCCGAGAGCGGCGGGCCCGAAGGGCGGTATGAGGCCAAGTAGAGGAGGGGGCCCTGTGAGAGTGCGTCCCACCAGCTTTGACCACCTGTTGTGGTGGTACTGACGAAACTCGTCAAGTCCTTCCGGGCCCCGGCGCGCCGCCAAGCGGATCTATGCCGACCAAAACTGGAAGCGGGCGAAGGGTGCGAGGTCCAGTGATGGGCGATGGCTGACGCCCTAGATGTTCCGGCGTTGGGCGGATGTGGGCTGCGTAAGGGAGGCGGGGGTTCGTCCGTGTCGGCGGGGGCCCGGCGGGAACCTCGAGTGCGGCCTGCAAGCCGCGAGACCGGAAGCGCCCGTTCGCCGGGCCCTTAGCAGGCAGTCCGTGGGGTCTGGCTTGCCACCGCGAGAGGTATCAGCCCTTCCCCTTTCCGTTTCCGTGGCCGGGCTTCGACGGGGCTATCGGGGGCTGGGGCGCAGTTGGCTGCGGAGCCCGGCTCGCGGCGCTTCCGCCCGTGGCCTGATCGCTGTTGGGGGTCTGTGGCGTTGAACCGTCGATCAGGTTCTGGGGCGGGGCGTCGAAGTCACCATGGTCGTAGAGCCCGACGACCTGCTGCATGTACTGCGCCCACTGTGGTCCGGCGATATAGGCCCCGTCGACCAGTGGATAGAATTTGCCGTTGACCGTGATGTCGCGTCCGAGCCGGGAGGGACCACCGTTGAAGGGGTCTCCGAAGAAGGACGCCGTTGCCAGGCCTTTCGTGTAGCCGAGAACCCAAGTCTGATTGTTGTACTGGTTGGTTCCGGTCTTGGCGGCGTCCGGGACGCCGAGCTTCTGCGGGATGAGCAGGCCCGAGCCCTTGGTGAGGACATCCTGGAGGACATTGGTGGTGGCCTTGGCGACATCCGGTTTCAGGGCGTTCGGCTGGCACGCGGATGCCTGCCCTCCGATTCTGTTGCCCGCGGCGTCGTCGACTTCGGCGATGGAGAGGGGGGCGCAGTACGTGCCGTCCGCGGCGAAGGTTGCGAACGCGTTGGCCATCGTCACGGGGGCGACGTTCTGGCTGCCCAAGATGTTGCCCAGGGTCGAGAGGTCGATTTTCTTGTCGTTCCCGTCGCCCAAGTGCAGGCCGATGGCGTCGGCGGCCCGCTGGACGTCGCAGAAGTCGTTCAGCCCGGCGAGGGACGCGAACGTCGCGGTGTTGATTGAGTTGTAGATGCCCTCGCGGACAGTCATGGGCCGGTACCAGCCGGGTTCATCGTTCTGGAGGTCCGTGGAGGGTGGAAGAGTGCTGTCGAACCAGCCATGGACGGGGCCGCATGTGGTCTTCCACGGGTAGTTGACGCCGTAGCGCCGCTTTGACGCGTCGACAATCTGGTTCGTCGTTTTGCCCTCGCCGAGCCAGGCCGCGAGGGTCACGGGTTTCATGGTCGAACCTGGCTGCATGCCGCCCACGCCGCCCAGGTCGTTGCCGTTGGCGTCCGCGCGGTCGACGTTGAAGTTGTATGTCGAGACGAAGCCGGTTCCCTGGCCAGCGAGCGTGCGGGAGTTCTGTGCCATGGCGAGGATCTTGCCCGTGCCGGGCTGGACCGTCACGAGGGAGGCTCCCCATTTGTCAGGGTTCGCCCCTGTCGTGACGTCGACTTGGGCTTGGGCGGGTCCTTGGAGGCGCGGGTCCAGGGTGGTCTTGATGGTCAGGCCACCGCGCATGATCTTCTGGATCCGGTCCTCTTGGGTCGCACCATAGGCGGGGTCGTTCTGTATCTGGTGGAGGACGTAGTCGCAGAAGTACTGGGCCTGGACGGCGTAGGCGCAGCCCTGCTTGGGCGGGTTGACCTTGAGCTGGATCGGCGTGTTGACGGCGTCGTCGTGTTGCTGCCGGTCGATGTAGCCGTGCTGGAGCATCGCATCGAGCACCAGGTCCCGCCGTGTCTTGGACGCCGCCGGGTGCTGGGTCGGGTCGAACAGCGAGGGGCCGTTGACCAGGCCAGCGAGCAGGGCCGCCTGGGGCAGGGTGAGGTCCCTGGCGTCGACGGAGAAGAAGTACTGGCTGGCGGCCTGGATGCCGTAGGCGTTGGCGCTGAAGCCTACGATGTTGAGGTAGCCGGCGAGGATCTGGTCCTTCGTGAACTGTTTCTCGAGGGCGATGGCGAGCTTCATCTCACGGAGTTTGTCGCTGATGCTCTTCTGGCCGTTGAGCACTATCTGGGCGTCCTTGCCCTGGGCGATGAGGTTCTCGTTGAGCACGTTGGTCACGTACTGCTGGGTCAACGTGGAGGCACCCTGCCGGGCCCCGCCGCTGTTCGTCACGAGGGCGCGGAGGATGCCTGTCGGGTCGATACCCCCGTGCTCGTAGAAGCGGTAATCCTCGATTGCCACGATAGCGTTCTTGATATTGGCGGACATCTGATCGAGGGGAACCTGGGTGCGGTTCTCGTTGAACAGCGTCGCGATCGGGGATCCATCTGCCGCGAGGACCCTCGTCACCTGCCCGGGAGGGGCCACGGCCAGCTCGCTGGGCAGTCCGTTGAAGAACTGGACCGAGCCGTTCGCCGTGATTCCGGCCACGGCCGCGGCCGGCACCATCAGACCGGCCACGAGCATCCCGCAGACTGCGCTCACGCCGAGGAAGATCAGGATCCGGCCGAGCGTTGTTCCCGTGTCCAGGAGCCGGTTCCTACCGGAAGCCACAGCGGCCGGTGCCCGGGTCCCGGCCGGATCCGACCCAGCACCGTGCGGAAGCATGCCTCGTTCACGGGGCCAAGGCCGAATTCGTATCCGATTGAACATATCTTCCTCAAGTTCTCTGGTGATGAATCGAATTGATTGTCGGTCGTGGTGGAGTGCCGCCTCGGCACCCACCACGACCGCCATGGCCACCGGCAGACACGAGGAGCCCGTGACCTTCCTCCAGAGAAATCCGGTCCGCCCGGACCGGAACCAGGGACGGAAGAAAAGCGGGCTGCGCGGTCAAGGAAAGTCTCCTATGCATGATGTGGTGCCATACATGAGGTGATGCAACATATGTACTATGACAAGTATGAAGATTACCACCACCGCCGTTCGCCCGTGGGGGGATCCGGCATACGGGTCCCCGGACGATGCCGCCCTCACAAGCACCTTGACGGCTTCACGGGCCCTGCTGGGGGTCATCGCCCGTTCGCTGGCACCGGTGATGGACACGGTGACGTTGCCCCAGTTCCGGGTCCTGGTGGTGCTGTCCAACTTCGGACCGCTGCGGATGGGTGAACTGGCCCAGCATGTAGGGGCGAACCAGTCCAGCTTCAGCCGTTTCGCCGACCGGATGGTCGCCGGCGGCCTCATCGCGCGCTCGGCCAGCCCAGACAACCGCCGCGAGGTCATCATTTCCCTGACGGAAGAGGGTGCACAGGTGTATGCCGAGGTCACCGGTGCCCGCAAACGGGAAATCGCAGTGGTCTTGGAGAAGCTCTCCGAGCCGGACCTGGACGCGGTGCTGGCCGGCTTTGAGGTCTTCGCCCGTGCCGCCGGGGAGCCCTCCGCCGACGAGACACTAATCTTGGGGATCTAGAGGTGGCGCTGCAGCACGCCATGCCGGACCCCGGTGCCGGGGATCCGGTAACAGCGATGAGCGGGCCGATGTGGATGCCCGGCCTGCCGCCCACGCTGGAACGTGTGCTGGCCTGGCACCCCCAGCCCGTCCCCGTTCTGCCACTAATCGTCCTCATCCTGTTGTTGCTTTACGGAAGCGGTGTCTTCGTTCTCCGCCGCAGGGGCGTGCGCTGGCCGGCTGCGCGGAGCATCTGGTGGCTTCTGGGCCTGGCAACCGTGCTGTCCGTGACGGCCACCGGAATCGAGGGCTACGGGATGGAGCTCTTCAGCGTCCACATGGTCCAGCACATGGTCCTGAACATGCTCGCTCCCGTTTTCCTGGTCCTCGGGGCCCCGGTGACCCTGCTGCTCAGGGCCTTGCCGGCAGGAACGGGACGCCGCGCAAGCATAAGGCGGGGCGTTCTGCGGCTCCTTCACAGCCGGGCTGCCGCCGTCCTCATGCATCCTGCCGTGACATTCTCCCTGTTCATGACCAGCCTGTACGGGCTCTATTTCACCCCAGTCTTCGACTACCTGATGGGCACCTGGTGGGGGCACAACCTGATGCTCGTGCACTTCCTTCTTATTGGGTTCATCTACTTCTGGGGGATCATCGGCGTCGACCCTTCCCCGCGCAAATCCCGGGACGGGCTGCGCGCCAAGGCCGGCTCGGTACTGCCAGTGCTTGAGCTTGCCGCGACGGCGCCCTTCCACGCCTTTTTCGGGGTCGTGGTCATGATGTCCACTGCCTTAATGGTCAGGTTCTACTCCACGCCAGTGCCAGGCTGGCACGTATTCCCCCTGGCCGATCAGGCCGCCGGCGGCGGCATCGCGTGGGGATTCACGGAGCTTCCGACTCTCCTTGTCCTCGGGGTGCTCGTGGTGAAATGGCAGAAGTCGGACCAGCGCACCACCGGGGCCGCAGAGAGGCGAGCGTCCCGTGAAGGCGACACCGAACTCGCCGCCTACAACGCCTACCTGAGTTCACTGGACACCCGCAACGGGGGCCGGCACTGACTTGGCTCCTTCCGGCACAGGCGCAGGAGCGGTCCTGTACGCATTCACGCTCGGGCTCAAAGCTGCGCCCAACCCCTGCGGATTTCCGATGCTTCCGGCCTATCCTGTCCCTTTCCCAGCCAACCGCACCGGCTCTTCGACCGCCCGAACCAAGCACCGGAGATCGGAGACCGGCCGGGCCCTGCTCACCGGAGCCAGCGTCAGCGCCGGGTTCGTGGCCTGCACTGCGGCCAATCGGCTCGGGTCATGATCCGCACCTCAAAACCCCGGTTCATAGTGCTGCAAGGATTCCGGCGATGTCATCCAAGGCTCCGGGGACCAGCGAGTAATACGCCCATGTTCCGCGCTTTTCGCGGTGCAACAGACCCGCCTCGACCAGGATCTTCAGATGATGGGAAACGGTGGGCTGGCCAAGATCCAGAGGTTCGGTGAGATCGCAGACGCAAGCTTCCCCGCCGTCGGCGGCCTTGACGATGGAGAGCAGGCGCAGCCGGTTGGGGTCCGCCAGCGCTTTGAACACCACGGCCCGGCGCTGTGCTTCCTCAGCGCCAAGGCCGGGGACAGCCGGCGGGCAGCACGTGGTCTGCGTATCCGGTTCAAGAAGGGGCAGCGAGGTCATCTACCTATTATGTCGCAACATTGACATTCATCAATGTTTGGACCGTCGTCGAGACAGGCCTATTTCTTGGCTGCTTCGGCGGAGTGAGGAATCACGACGTCGTCGGCGGCCCTGTCGGCATGTGGGAAGAGCAAGAGCAGGACTCCCACGCCAACAGCGGCGCCGAGGATCTGGACGGCGATGAACGGCAGGACGGAACCCGGCGCAATGCCAGCGAAAGTGTCACTGAAAATACGCCCGATGGTCACGGCCGGGTTCGCGAACGACGTCGAGGACGTAAACCAATACGCAGCGCCGATATAGGCACCGACCGCCGGGGCAGCCAAAGCTCCGCGCCTTGTGGCCGCAAGGGAGAAGATCAGCAGAACCAGGCCGGCTGTCGCGACCACCTCCGCCAACAGATGACCCGCCGTTGCCCGCTCCTTGGTCGAGATGGAGGTGCCCACCTCGAACATCGCGCTTGCCAGAACACTGCCCCCGATGGCGCCGATAATCTGGGCCAGGACGTAGAGGCCGAGGTCCGGCAAGGGCAGGCCGGATCCGCTGCGCCGCCCAAGGAACCAGTCGACCAGGGAGACAACGGGGTTGAAGTGGGCGCCGCTGACCGGCCCGAACACCAGAATCAAGACCGCCAGTCCAAGCACCGTTGCCGTGCTGTTTTGCAGCAACTGCAGCCCAACATCGTTGGGGGACAGTTGCTGGGCGGCGATCCCCGAGCCGACGACGATGGCAACGAGCACGGAGGTGCCGATGAGTTCAGCGATGGCACGGCGCCATAGGGGCGGTTGGAGTGAAGTCATGCCAACAGCTTGACCCAAAGAATTAACTCAGTCAAAATTGAATCAATGAACATTGAATCAGCTGACACATTCCAGGCGCGGGTAGCCAGGCACGCAGCCCTTGCCGATCCGGCGCGCCTGCGCATCATGGACCTGCTGACGCTGGGCGACTTCTCGCCCTCGGAGCTCCAGGCCGAACTGGGCATGCCCGCCAACTTGCTCTCCCACCACCTCCGCACGCTTGAGGAGGCCGGGCTGGCAACCCGCCACCGCTCCGAAGCGGACAAGCGCCGCAGCTACCTCCGCCTCGCAACAGGCGCCCTGGATGGACTTGCACCCGGGGCGACACACGCGGCCAGCCGTGTCCTGTTCGTCTGCACCCGCAACAGTGCCCGCTCCCAACTGGCCACCGCCCTCTGGCGACAGGTCAGCGACATCCCCGCGGCTTCGGCCGGAACTCACCCCGCAGACCGCATCGCCCGCGGAGCCGTCGAGACCGCCCGACGCCACGGGCTGGACTTGCCGGACATTGCCCCGCGCACCCTGGAGGCGGTTGCTGACGGGGCCGACCTGGTCGTGACCGTCTGCGACAACGCCCACGAAGAACTGACCGGGCTGTGCGGAATCCACTGGTCCGTACCTGACCCCCTCCGCCTGGACACGGCAGCCGCTTTCGATGCGACCTTCAATGACATCGCCCACCGCATCAACGACCTCGCGCCCCGTATCACCGCCGCCTAGCATCTGGCGTTCGGTGCAATATTGACATTCATCAATCTATCGTCCGATACTCCCTATATCGATCATCATCAATGTTCAATACGGAGAGTCTCCCTCGCGGGCGCACCGCTTCAAACCCACCTACCCGTTCACACAACGATTCCAGGAGTGACACCCGTGAGCACCGAAACCACGAAGAAGCCCTCCGTCCTGTTCGTCTGCGTCCACAACGCCGGACGTTCCCAGATGGCCGCCGCGTTCCTGACCACCCTGGGCAACGGTGAGATCGAAGTCCGCTCCGCCGGTTCCCAACCCGCCCACAAGGTCAACCCGGCCGCCGTCGAGGCCATGGCCGAACTGGGCATCGACATGTCCGCCGAAATCCCGAAAGTCCTGACCACCGAAGCCGTGAAGGAATCCGACGTCGTGATCACCATGGGCTGCGGCGACGAATGCCCTTACTTCCCGGGCAAGCGCTACGACGACTGGGTCTTGGAAGACCCCGCAGGCCAGGGCGTGGATGCCGTCCGTCCGATCCGCGATGAGATCAAGACCCGCGTCGAGGGCCTGATCGCCTCCCTCGTCCCGGCCTCCAAGTAACCGGCTTTTCGAACACGAGGAGAGGCTCACGTGAGCACCGAGGTCCACAACGAACAACTGATCATCATCGGGTCCGGTCCTGCCGGCTACACAGCGGCGATTTATGCCGCCAGGGCCGGGTTGAACCCCTTGGTTTTGGCCGGCTCGGTCACTGCCGGTGGCGCGCTGATGAACACCACCGACGTCGAGAACTTCCCTGGCTTCCCCGGGGGCATCCAGGGTCCTGAGCTGATGGACGGGCTCCAGGAGCAGGCGGAAAAGT
>NZ_JARVTA010000014.1:0-49241 GCF_030208915.1 Arthrobacter sp. efr-133-TYG-104 | reverse complement strand
GACAACCATTCAACCGGGCAGCCCCGACCACACGGTCGGGGCTCCCCGCATTTAAACACCACCCACACCAACCACCGCACCCCCCGCGGTAGATCGCCAAAGACAGTGCACCGGTCAGGAGATCGGTACGAATGAACGGGATGAAGTTGGTTATGGTGGGGCCGATCTGGGGCCACGCAAGACCAACGGTCGAAGGCCTGGAGCCAGTGCTCGGATTGCTTATTCATCACTGCCGGCCTGGTTGCTAGGGCTGCCACTGCCGTTCGTCCCCACTGTGCTCTCAGACTAGCTGTACCACGGTCAGACTAGCTGTACCACGGCCGGACCAGCTGTACCACGGCCGGACCAGCTGTACCACGGCGCCAGGCCGCTCTCGGTGGCAATAGAGCGTGTTGTCTTGTCGCCCATGCGACCACGATCCTGCCGTTAGCATCGGCGATGGTGAATACCCGTCTGCGCTGGCCACCTCGTGTGCTATTGCGACTGCGCAGAAGCCCAACTCCGCGAAGACGGAATCCTGGTCCAAGGAATTGGCGGACCGGCATGCAGCATGGGTGCCTCCGACAAAAAGGGTTGATGCGATAAACATCCCGGGACCGCTGACAGGAGATCTCTACTTCCCGCCCCACGCCGTCGACGTCGTTGGTAAGGAAAACGACCAGAACAGGGTCGGCTACCGTTCGGCGGTGCTTCTCCAACCTCCCGATCCGGTAATCCAAGGTGGGCTTGCCCGCCGTTGAGCGATACGCCAGCGGCATGAATAGGGTCCAAAAACCCCCAAAAAACGGTGATTTGCGTCAAAAAAGCGCGGAAACACGCGGAAGTTGCTGGCCATGTGGGCCCAAGCTGGTAAGTTTTCGAACAGTGGCTTGCTCGCAGTCCGCTTGTAAGTTCAAAAACGTATGAGTCCAGGAGGACGTAAATGGCTAAGAACCGTAGTGAACTCGTTTCAGAGGTAGCAGGCAAGGCCGGCACCAGCCAGGCAGCCGTCAACTCCGTGCTCGATGCACTCTTCGAGGTCTTCGAGGCATCTGTCGCCGCAGGCGAGAAGATCACCATCCCGGGCTGGCTCGCCGTTGAGCGCACCGACCGCGCCGCACGCACGGGCCGCAACCCGCAGACGGGCGAAACCATCCAGATCGCCGCAGGCCACAGCGTCAAGCTGACCGCTGGCTCCAAGCTGAAGGCTGCTGTCGCCAAGAAGAAGTAATTGCCTTTGGGCGTAAGCCATGGAAGGGACGGCGGCCGGCTTGGTTGCCGTCCCTTCTGCCGTTAATGCCACTACCCCTCCCCAATGGCGTCCCGATTCGCCGCCCGGCACTACGTAGCGGACAATGGATGAGTGCCACTAGCAAGAAATTCAGCAACTGCCCCCTCCACAGCCCCCAAGCCGGGAGGGCGTGGAGGTACTGCCATGATGGGAATCTCGGTTCCCTGGCAGCTTGCCGGTTTGGCCGTACTCTTCGTGGCCATGGCTCTGGCCCTCGTCTTCTCGGGCGCAGCGGCGGCGCGCCAAGTCTCAGACCCCGGGGCTTTGGTCCGTTGGGGACTTCCGATTGCCAAAGCGGTCCAGGACATGTCCTTGGCCACTGTGGTGGGAGGGCTACTATTCGCCGTTGGGATTCTCCCCAAGAACCTCGGCGGCTCCCGCTCCCGTGAAAAGGATCTTGACGCCCCCGAGCATCCCGCGTTCACACGGGCCCTCGCCGTGGCGGCTGGCGCGGGCGCTGCATGGACCCTATCTGCCGTCGCGGTTCTGGTCCTAACCTACTCGGACGTGGCGGGTTTGGGTATCTCCGGGGACGCGCAGTTCACGCGGTCACTGGTCTACTTCATGACGGATATTGATACCGGAAAAGCATGGCTCGCCGTCACCATCATTGCCGCCGTGGTCACTACTGCACTGTTTGGCGTTCGGTCACTGACCGGGCTGGCATTCACGTTGGTCCTCGCGCTTATAGGTCTGATTCCGACGGCCCTCATTGGCCACTCCTCGAGTTCGAGTGATCACGAGGGGGCCATCAACTCTTTGGGGTTGCACCTCCTCGGCGTCTCCACGTGGGTCGGCGGAATCATCATGCTCGCTGTGCTGTCCAGTCTCCTCGCGGGGTCCAAGAGCAAAGGGACCACGGATATCACGGACCAAACGCTCCGTCGGTTCTCGTCGTTGGCCGGCTTTGCGTTCGTGCTGGTGTTTGGATCCGGCGTCATCAACGCGGCAATCCGGGTCACCAGTTTTGGCGACTTGTTCGGTTCCGCGTACGGCCAGATCATCGTGGCCAAGACCTTGGCCACGCTGGTGCTGGGCGGTATCGGCTTCATGCACCGGAAATGGGTGATTCCCCAGCTCAGCAAAAGCGGTTCACTCTCCGCACGCCGCGTGCTGTGGCAGTTGGTCTTGGTTGAACTGCTGGTCATGGGTGCGACGTCGGGACTCGCGGTCGCTCTAGGGCGCTCCGCCCCGCCGCAACCCACCACATACGCCGCGGATGCCTCCCCGGCCTTCATTCTTTCCGGCTACGAGCTGCCGCCCGAGCTGACTCCGGTACGTTGGTTGACCGAATGGCGGCTTGATTGGCTCTGGGTAGCTGTGGCGCTCTTTGGTGCCGTGACGTACATCCTCGGCATCGCCAAGGTCCGGAAACGTGGGGACAAGTGGTCCTGGTTCCGGTCGGTGAACTGGTTCATTGGCCTGGCGGCACTCACATACATCACCTCCGGACCCCCATCGGTGTATGGCCGGGTCCTGTTTTCGGCCCACATGGTGGACCACATGGCATTGACCATGGTGGCACCCATCTTCTTGGTGCTGGGCACACCCGTGACGCTCGCCCTACGTGCACTTTCGAGCCGGGGTGAAGGCACGCACGGTTCGAGGGGCCTGCGGGAGTGGTTGCTGCTTTTCGTCCATTCACGGTTCTCCCAAGTGGTGACCCACCCGTTGTTTGCTGCGGCGAACTTCGCTGGCTCGATCGTTTTGTTCTATTACTCGGATCTCTTCGGCTTGGCGATGCGCCAACATGTGGGCCATGAGCTCATGAACCTTCACTTCCTCCTCACGGGTTACATCTTTGTCCTGAGCATGATCGGGAGCGATCCCTTGCCGCGGCGTGCCCCGTATCCCATGCGCTTGCTTCTCTTGCTGGCCACCATGGCCTTCCACGCCTTCTTCGGCGTCGCGATCATGGGGGGCACCGGTTTGCTGGCAGCGGACTACTTCGGGAACTTGGGCCGGACCTGGGGTGCGTCGGCCATCGGCGACCAGCAACTCGGCGGCGCTGTGGCGTGGGGCATTGGTGAAGTGCCCACCCTTCTTGTCGCTATCGGAGTGGCGGTCATGTGGTCCCGCTCGGACGAACGGGAAACCCGCAGGGTCGACCGTGCAGCTGACAGGAATAATGACGCCGACCTCAGTGCTTACAACGATATGTTTGCCCGGCTGGCCGATCGCGATGCCAAAATGACCAGCGATGCCAAAATGACCAGCCGAACCGCACCCGGTAACTCAGCGAACGCGGAAGCCACAGACGACTCAACGGGTCAGCCCGAACGAAACACCAAGCTGGAAGGACGCTCATGAGCGATACCGTACGCACCCAACTGCGGGTCCGGGCCTCGGAACTGGAGGGCCGTGGATGGCTCAACACGGGTGGTAAGTCCTTGGATCTTGAGTCTCTTCGCGGCAAGATCGTGCTGCTGGACTTCTGGACTTTCTGCTGCATCAACTGCCTTCACGTCCTCGACGAGCTCCGGCCGTTGGAGGAGAAGTACTCCGACGTCCTGGTGACAGTGGGCGTGCATTCGCCCAAGTTCGAGCACGAAGCGGACCCCGTGGCGTTGGCGTCAGCCGTCGAGCGCTACGAAATCCACCACCCGGTTTTGGATGACCCCGACTTGGCCACGTGGAAGGCTTACACAGCCCGCGCTTGGCCCACCCTGGTGGTGGTGGACCCTGAGGGCTACATCGTTGCCCATCTCTCCGGTGAAGGCCACGCTGGCGGCCTGGGCGTCCTGCTCGAGGAACTCGTGGCCGAGCATGAAGCCAAGGGAACCCTCCACCGTGGAGACGGCCCCTACGTGGCGCCCACACCGACGTCGGGCACTTTGCGCTTCCCCGGCAAGGCAACCCAACTTGCCAATGGCAATTACTTGGTTGTGGACTCGGGCCACCACCGATTGGTTGAGTTGCGTCCCGATTTGGAAACCGTCGAGCGCGTCATTGGGTCGGGTACCAAGGGATACGCGGACGGCCAGGCAGAGATCGCGCAATTCAACGAACCCCAGGGCGTGGCACTGTTGCCGCCTGAACTCGCGTGGAAGCTCGGCTACGACGCCGTCGTGGCCGACACCGTCAACCACCGCCTCCGCGGTGTGACCCTGAGCTCCGGTTACGTTCAGACCGTGGCGGGCAACGGTGTTCAGCGGTTGCTGGACGCTGGTCCCGCCCGCGTGACGGACTCCGGCGCGGGCAATTGGTCCAAACACCACGACGGCGGCCCTGCCGACTTCGCTGCCGACGCCGTCGACGTCGGGGTGCTCGGCCTTGGTACCGGTGTCTCGCTCTCCTCGCCATGGGACGTGGTCTGGAGCGAAAAGCTGCAGCGCGTGGTAATTGCCATGGCAGGAACCCACCAGATCTTTGCTTTCGATCCGTTGACCAATGGCGTGTCCATCCTGGCAGGTTCAGGCTTGGAGGGGCTCCTGGACGGCAAAGCCGAAGAAGCATGGTTTGCCCAGTCGTCCGGTTTGGCCATCGATGCCGACGACAACATCTGGGTGGCTGACTCCGAAACATCCTCGTTGCGCCGCCTCGTGATCGGCGATTCCGGGGTGACCGTGGAGACAGCAGTGGGTAAGGGCCTGTTCGACTTTGGGTTCCGTGATGGCGCGGCTGATGACGCCCGCCTACAGCACCCCCTCGGAGTCACGGTTCTCCCGGACGGCTCCGTGGCCATCGCGGACACGTATAACGGTGCTGTACGTCGATACGACCCCACGACGAAGACCGTCTCCACTTTGGCGCGGGGTCTCGCAGAGCCGAGCGACGTCGTCGTGGTTCAGGTGGAGGGCAGCGAGCCGCTGCTTGTTGTGGTGGAGTCCAACAAGCACCAGCTGGTTTTGGTGCCGATCCCCAAGGAAGCCCAGCAGGTTGACGAGGGCGCATCGCAGACGCACCGGCCCAAGAGTCCGGTGACCCCAGGAGCGCTGGAATTGACCGTCCG
Organism: Arthrobacter sp. efr-133-TYG-104; assembly: GCF_030208915.1. Classification (NCBI taxonomy): domain Bacteria; kingdom Bacillati; phylum Actinomycetota; class Actinomycetes; order Micrococcales; family Micrococcaceae; genus Arthrobacter; species Arthrobacter sp. efr-133-TYG-104. The sequence goes on along the minus strand of NZ_JARVTA010000014.1, from coordinate 44,019 downwards.
TTTCAAGGCCCCCACAGGCCAGAAGCTGGATGACCGTTGGGGCGACCCCACGCAGCTGAAAATCTCATCCACGCCAGCTGAACTCCTGGTTTCCGGAGGCGGAACGTCGGTGGGCCTGTTGCGCACGCTCGAGTTGTCGAGCGATGTTCCCGAGGGCATCCTTCACATCACCGCGCGCGCAGCTGCCTGCGACGGACCCGAGACTGAAGACGGGGAGATCCCGGATCACGCAGCTTGCCACCTCTACCAGCAGGACTGGGGTATCCCGGTTGTGTTGCAGGCGGATGGCGAATCGGAGCTCGTGCTGGACCTGCGGGGCATGGACTAAAAGCCCATGCACTAAAAGCGAGGCATCAGGGGCCGAAGTGCCCGGAGCGGACCGATCTAGAAGGTCAGCATCGGCGTCACGGTCACTTTGCCGCCTGAGACATCCAGCTGCGTGGTGAAGCTGAAATCGTGCTCAACGCTGAGGTCGTGCGCCACCCCGGTGAACAGGTCTATCTCGCGGGCGGTTAGCTTGGCTTTGCCGTTGAGCGGTGCCACCACCCATCTGCCACTGAACGGTTCGATGGTGACCTTGGGGTACTCAGTGATAGCCCACTTGATGGTTCCATCCACTACGCGGGCGTTACTCACGTGGTAGAACGGGCAGTCCGGCTGAAGCCGTTGTTGCGCTGTTGCCTGAGCGGCACAGGTGTCCAAGAACTCCTTGACTTTGCCTTGGACGGCGTCGTTCATGGCCTTGGTGGAGCGGGTTTGCAGGTTCAGCGGTGCCTGCGCAGTATCGCGGGTTGAAACGAGGGCTGACGTCGGTGGCGCTTCGAAGTAGGTCCCGTTGAGGCTGGCCTCGTACTTGCCAGGGTAGAAGACGGCGAAGGTGTTCCGGCCGTTGGGCATGTTCACCGGGACACCGTTGAGTGCCACCTCGCTGGCGTTGACCACCGTGACGTCGATGGTGGGCAGCGTGGTGGGGACGAACGCCCATTTCGCGAAGAACAACCATTGAGTGTCCACCCGTTCCACCAGGAACTCGGTGTGAAGCCGCTTGCCGTCCAAGGTGTAGTCGACCGGAACCGCCATCCGGTTGCCGTCACGGGACTGGGGGGTGCCCACCTTGATGTCGGCCAATGCGGAAGCGGCCGTTTGCAGGGCAGTTCCGTCCAGCATGGCAGCGTTTGCAGGCGGCACTTTGGCCCGTAGGAGGCCCAAGGCTTCTTCGCCTTTGCCGCTCTGCAAGGCTTGAAGGTATTCCTTGACGGGCTGTTGCGGACTGGCCACCGACGAGCTGACCACATTGATGCAAACTATGGCTCCGGCGACGGCAAGCATCAGACCGAGAAGCCACCCGGCTGCGGTCTTGACTATCGCTTGGCTCACCTGCACGCCCTTTACGTTACCTGCAGAGGGCGCAACCATCGCGCAGGATGACGTCAGAGCGGGTTTTCTCCACCGTGTGGAGAAGTCCGACGGCGGGTGGCAGCCAGGGCTGCCGCCACCCGCCGTCGGGCTGGAAAGTACGGCTAGCGGCGACGCCTTGAGGACGTGCCGAAGACGCCCCGCATGAGGTCGCGGCCAAGTTGATTGCCCATGGAACGGGCCATGCTCTTCAGGCCTCCACCCAGGACACCACCGAGGGCGCCGGCAATGTCACCGAACATACCCTCCTGCGGCGAAGCCTGCTCGGGAAGGGGTGCCGGAAGGGGTGCGGAGGGTGCCGGAAGGGGCTCGTTAGATATCGGAACCGGGGGTTGCCCGGGGGCTGCGTCGCCAGTGGGCACCGCATCTTGATCGCGGAGCTTCTCGTAGGCGGAGATGTTGTCCACTGCCGTGCCGTACTTGGCCAGGAGTGAGGATGCCGCCACAGAACTGCGGACAAGGTCATCTGCGCTGGGTCCGATAACAGATTCGGGGGCACGCAGGCGCGTCAGGGCCACGGGGGTGGGAGCGCCTTTCTCGTTCATGACTGTGATGACGGCCTCGCCGATCCCAGCCGAGGTGAGGGTTTTTTCGAGGTCGTAATCACTGACCGGGAACGTGGAGACTGTGGCTTTGAGCGCCTTGGCGTCCTCAGGGGTGAAGGCCCGGAGTGCGTGCTGCACGCGGTTGGCCAGTTGCCCGAGGACGTCCGCCGGTACGTCTTTGGGTGTTTGGGTGACGAAGAAGATGCCCACGCCTTTGGAGCGGATGAGCCTGATCGTGGTGGTGATGGCTTCGAGGAACGCCTTGGAAGCGCCGTTGAACAGCAAGTGGGCTTCGTCGAGGAAAAAGACGAGTTTGGGCTTGTCCAGGTCGCCGGCTTCGGGGAGGTCTTCGAACAAGTCCGCCAGGAGCCACATGAGGAAGGTGGAAAACAGGAGCGGCTTGGTCTGGAGGGTGGGAAGCTCAAGGCAGCTGACCACGCCGCGGCCATCGGGGGCGGTGCGCAGAAGCTCGGCGGTATCGAACTCCGGTTCACCAAAGAATTTCTCCATGCCCTGGGCTTCCAGGTTGACCAGTTCACGCAGGATCACCCCGGCCGTGGCCTTGGAGAGTCCGCCGAGATCCTCCAGTGCTGCTTTGCCCTCGTCGGAGGTGAGGTACTGGATGACGGCGCGGAGGTCCTTGAGGTCTACGAGTTCGAGTTGTCGCTGGTCCGCGAAGTGAAAGATCAGCTGCAGGCTCGACTCTTGTGTGTCGTTGAGGTCCATGATGCGCGAGAGCAGGATGGGCCCGAACGAAGAAATGGTGGCACGGACCGGGATTCCGTTGCCGTCACCGCCAAGGGAAAGGAATTCCACGGGGAAGTTCTTTGCTTGCCACTGCTGGCCCAGGGATTCGGTGCGAGCGGTGAGCTTCTCACTGGGGGTGCCCGCCGTCGCCAGTCCGGAAAGATCACCCTTGATGTCCGCGAGGAAAACCGGCACCCCCGCCGTCGAGAGCTGTTCTGCCATCATGTGCAGCGTAACCGTCTTGCCTGTGCCCGTGGCGCCAGCCACCAAGCCATGCCGGTTCATCATGGCAAGGGGCAGCCGGACCTGGGCTTCTTTGTGGACGACGTCGTCCACGATCGCGGCACCCAGCTCAATGGTGGCACCTTGCAGGGTGTACCCCTGCTGGATGGTGGCGAGTTTTTCAGCAGTGGGTTTGTTGGCCATGGGCATAGCTTAGCTGGGCAGTGCAAGATCCTTGCTGAACGCCAGATGCTTGATTTTCTCGGGGTCCTCATGGAGGTCGAACAGTGCTTGGTAGCCGGTGGCGAGGTACAGATTCTTGGCTTCGGGCTGGCGCGGACCGGTGGTCAGGTACAGCTTCCTGTACCCGCGACGTCGCGCCTCGTCCTCAAGTTCGGTCAGCACCCGGCGTGCCAGCCCGCGGCGGCGGTGTGCCGAGTGGGTCCAGATCCGCTTGAGCTCCGCGGTGTCCTCGTCGTAGCGGCGGAACGCGCCCCCGGCCACCGATTCACCCGCTTCCTGGATGATCATCAGCGCTCCATGTGGGGCCTCAAATTCCTCGGCGGGGTACCTGTTCATTTCCTCGGATGCGCCCCCGCTGCTGAAAAAGTCTCCGTATCGTGTGGCGTATTCAACGGCGAGTTCATCCAGGAGTGGCCGGACGCGGGGGTCGCCCATGGGCAGGCTGAGGACGGTAAGGCCCGACGGCGGCACGGTAGGCGTCGTGGTCATATCAAACCTTTCGTGGTTGCGTCCCCGAGTTGGGTTGCTGGGACTCGGGATGCGGCACCCGCGGCGATAGTGGACAGGACCCGGCGAGCCAAAGCATCATTTTCCCGGAAGGGGGCAGCGTTGGTATTGGGACGGGCGAAAGCTCCCGCGCCCCAACCGGACGTCCACGGACCGACCGCGAACAAACCCTTCTGTGGTGTACCAACTGGGGAGAGGACCTCGTGATTCCCGGAGACCAGAAGTTTACCGGTTGAGTGGGTCCCCTCGGAGGTGAGCAGTCTCTGTTCTGTACCTCGTCCGGCGTCGTGCAGGTCGGTCAACGCAGGATTCGCTGAACGCTCCACCGAGGCCGAAGGCAACCGGGCCACAATATAGGCAGCGGCGCCCACCACCACAGGTGACTGGAACGAGCCCGCCACAAACCGGCCAGCCGATTCGTCCGCGCGCACCCACATGCCCGGCCCAAGGAATTTCAGGAAACCGGCACGCTGAAGCGCGAGCATCTCGCGGAGCCGGTGCGCCGGGGGACCGGAATCAACAAAGCTGAAGAAGCCGTGCCACCAACCATGGATCGCCTGCTGGGAGCGGGCATTCAACCGCTCCTGTGGAACCAGCCGGCCCAGATCCATGTAAACAAACAAAAGCGCAGTGAACAACGCCAAAGTTTCGGAGTGCTCCGGGCTGGTACGCAGGTCAAGGTCGCGCTGGATATACGCGGACACGGATCGCTGCACCGCGCCGTGATCGGAGAAAGCGCAACCGCTCAGCGGGTGGTCCAGCCTTTCCAGGTCCAGCCACGATGCCGGATCAGGCACAGACGCGGCTACCAGGTCTTCGCGGCCGGGGCTGTACCAGTCCAGGGCATCGAACCGGGCCTCGAAACTGGCCCACGTACCCCGTACCCGGAAGGGATGGCCGGTGAAGAGCTCGCGGTAATATGCGTAGCCCGCGTCCTTGGCGATCAACGGCCACAAGTGCGCACGGAAGTCGAGTTCCGCATGTGAGCCGAGCAAAGATTCTATGGCGGATGCCGTAAAGTACCGGGGCCGTGCGGCTGGCTCACCGAGGAGTGTGGAGGAAATCTTGGAGTGGTACGGCACGCCTCGTCGTGACCCTGCCCAGACCCGCGGTTCGGCTCCGGATGGCAGGTAGGCGAGTTCGCCGTCGGGCCCCTCTTCAAAGCGGCCACCGCGGCCCTCGAACAACAGCACCAACAGATCCACGAACGCCAGGCCCATACCGGAGACGATCACGTCCTGGCCAGCCCCAATAGCGGAGTAGTCCACGTCCGTGGTGTACGACGGCGGTGCATGGAACCCGCCGTGCCGGGCGGCGAAATCGCTGAGCCCGGCAGACTCGTCATCCGGCAGGGAATCGGTGTGGCCCAGTGCGTAAACCACGACGTCGGCAACCACCTCCGCACCTGTTGCCAACCGGATGCGGTGCGTACCGTCGTCGTGCCCGCGATGGGTGCCGGACGAGGCTGAAGCAGGCGAAACGGCGGTTGCGGTGTCGCGATGCACGGTGACTGTGACGTCCGTGCCCAGAGCCGAAACGGCGCGGCGGAAGAACCACTCCAAGTACTTACTCTGAAGCTGCCGCGTAGGAAAGGAAGCGGGTGTGAGGGCGCGAAGCTGCTCGAGCACATGCGGCTCCAGCACCGGAACGTCCCGGATGCTGCCGTCCAACACGCCCGCGGCCCACGTGGAAAGCCCCGGCCCGTCCACTGCGGGACCGTCGCAAACCACCGAACCGTCCGTGAACATGGTGACGTCAGCCGCGGTGGAGTTCAGCAGCAGGCCCGGGCTCTGGTCATAGCGCCAGATCCTCCCGGACCCCGGCTGGTGGGGTTCGATGACGTGGACGTGCAAGGGACCGTCGAACAACGACGGACGGTTGGCGGCAAGCCTTTCGAGGACTCCAGCCGTACGCGGGCCGCCGCCGATGAAGGCGATGGCGGGAACTCGTGACGGCATGGGATCTCCTGAACGGCCTGGCAAAGGGAGGGTGGTGCACCCAATGTAGGAAGGATGGGCCGCGCTGGTCGAGGAGCTGGTAACTGCCGTTAACTGCGCGTCATGCCGCGTCAATGAGCGCAAAAGAGGGACGCAATCAGCGGTCACCGGAGCGAAGTGTGACGTTCCGGGAAGCTACAAGAAGTCACGCTAAGTCCGGTGAAGAAGTGCAAATTCCCGCCTTGCTGGGCGCTTTCCTGCGGCCCTAGATTGGCAGCCATCCGATAGCGAACAACCGATCTGAAATGAGGTGGCGCATGAGTGCACTAGCATCGCCTGCCACGGCGGACACTGCACCGCCCACCCCGGATTACTCCGAGTACAAGCTGGTCCCCGCCCGGCGTCCATGGCGTTGGGTTGGCACCGTGGTGGTGGCTGCCGGCGTCGCCGCGATCGCGTGGTCCTTGGTGACCAATCCCCGCTGGGAGTGGGGCGTGGTGGCTGAATGGTTCACCGCTCAGTCGGTAGTCAACGGGCTGATCGAAACCCTCAAGCTCACGGCAATTTCCGGTGTCCTTGGCTTTGTGCTCGGGTTCATCCTGGCCCTCATGCGCCTATCCGCGTCTCCGCTGTTGGTCTCGGTGTCTTGGACGTTCTCCTGGATCTTCCGCTCTACGCCGCTGCTGGTCCAGCTCCTGCTCTGGTACAACCTTGGCTACCTTTACGAGAAAGTCAGCGTGGGCATACCGTTCACGGACGTTCGCTTCTTCGAGGCGCAGACCACCACGCTGATCAGCCAGTTCGCCGCCGCAGTCTTGGGACTTACCCTGAATCAGGCCGCGTACTCCGCGGAGATCATCCGTGGCGGCATCCTTTCGGTGGACCAAGGCCAACTGGAGGCCGCATCCGCGCTGGGTATTCCGGCCTGGAAGCGCTCCACGAGGATCGTGCTCCCACAGGCCATGCGCGCTATCTTGCCCAACGCCTTCAACGAGATCATCGGCCTGGTCAAGGGCACCTCGATCGTTTACGTTCTGGCCTACTCCGAGCTCTTCTACACCGTCCAGGTCATCTACAACCGGACGCAGCAAGTGTTGCCGCTGCTGCTCGTTGCCACGCTCTGGTACGTGGTGATCACCTCGGTGCTCAGCGTCTTCCAGTACTACATCGAGCGCCATTTCTCCAAGGGCGCTTTGCGGAACCTGCCACTCACGCCACTGCAAAAGGCCCGGAAATTCTTCGCCACCCACGTTGCCGCTTCTCCCACGAAGGACGCCCGATGAGCATCACCGCTGCACGCAAAGAATCGACGACGGCGGCCGCTTCGGCAGGTGCCGGCCACCTGGCTCCGCCGCTGGTCGGTTCCAGGACAGCCTCCGGCGGCCAGGTCGACATCACCAACGTCCGGAAGTCCTTCGGTGCAACCGAAGTCCTCAAAGGCGTATCCCTATCCGTGCCGCCCGGCGGCGTTGCGGTGATCGTCGGCCCCTCCGGCTCGGGCAAGTCCACCCTGCTGCGCACCATCAACCACCTGGAAAAGGTGGACGGCGGCTACATCACTATCGACGGCGACCTGGTGGGCTACGAAGTCCGCGGAAACAAGCTGCATGAGCTGCGCGAAAAGGACATCCTCAAGCAGCGCACCAACATTGGCATGGTGTTCCAAAACTTCAACCTGTTCCCGCACCTCACGGCGCTGGAGAACGTCATCGAAGCGCCTATCGTGGCGCAGGGACGTTCCAAAGCGGAGGCACGCAAGCGGGGACTGGAACTGCTGGACCGGGTGGGTCTCAAGGACCGGGCACACGCGTACCCCCGCCAGCTCTCCGGGGGCCAACAACAACGTGTTGCGATTGCCCGGGCGCTCGCCCTGAATCCCAAGATCCTGCTCTTCGATGAGCCAACCTCCGCGTTGGACCCTGAACTTGTCAACGAGGTCCTGGACGTCATCCGGGAACTCGCCAAGTCCGGCACCACATTGATCGTGGTTACCCACGAGATGGGTTTCGCCCGGGATGTCGCGGACACCGTGGTCTTCATGGACAACGGGCTGGTTGTCGAGTCCGGCACACCGCAGGAGATCTTCACCAACCCTCGCGAGGAACGTACCCGCAGCTTCTTCTCCAAAGTCATCGAACCGGCTTTCAACATCTAGGACACCCTCCATGCTTCGCATCACCCGTATCCCCGCCGCAGCACGCAAAACCAGTTTCGCCGCAGCACGCAAAACCCGGCTCCCGGCACTTGCTGTACTTCCCGCCGTCGTGCTCGCTGCACTGGCGGGGTGCTCCGATCCCGGTGCGTCGGCCGCCAAACCGGCCTCCCAAGCGGCGAAGAACGGCGTGGTGTACAACACCTCCGTAAACCAGAACCGTATCCGCGATGAAAAGGACGCAGCCGCCGCGGCCAAGGTTCCCGCGGCCATCTCCAAGGACGGAAAGCTGACCGTCGCGACAACCGCCGGCGCTATCCCGCTGTCCTTCCATGCCACGGACGACAAGACGCCGATCGGCGTTGAGGCGGACATCGCCCAGCTCGTGGCCGACAAACTCGGCCTCGCCCTGGACCTTCAAGTGACATCGTGGGAGAACTGGCCGCTGAAGACCCAGTCGGGCGACTTCGAAGCTGTCTTCTCCAACGTGGGCATCAACGCAGCACGGGTGAAACTCTTCGATTTCTCCACGTACCGCGCAGCGTACATGGGCTTCGAAGCCAAAAAGAGCGCCAGCTACGACATCAAGGGCCCGGACGACATAACCGGCTTGAAAATCTCCGTTGGCTCGGGCACCAACCAGGAGAAGATCCTGCTGGCGTGGAACAAGGCACTTGAGGCGAAGGGAAGGGCGCCTGCCACACTCCAGTACTACTCTTCCGACGCCGACACCATCCTGGCGCTCTCCTCGGGCCGCACGGACCTGAACCTGGCGCCCTACCCGTCGGTGACGTACCGCGAAAACACCCGGGACGACCTCAAGGTGGTTGGCAAGGTCAACGCCGGTTGGCCGTCTGAAACGCTGGTCGCAGCGACCACGCTGAAGGGCAACGGCTTGGCTCCTGCCATCACGGACGCCCTGAACTCCGCCATCAAGGACGGCTCCTACGGCAAGGTCCTGGAACGCTGGGGCCTTTCCGAAGAAGCTGTGCCGGAATCCAAGACCGTCACAGAAGCAACCTTCGGGGCCGGCGCATGAACTTTCAAGCCCTACGAACGTCAGGACCAGAAGTGAGCAGCAACAACAACCGAGCCGGGTTCCTGGCCATTGAGCTCGACGGAGCAGGGTATGAGAACCTCGCCGCTGCCGTCCTCGCCGCAGAATCCGCCGGCTTCCATGTGGCAACTTTCAAGGACTCGCCCCAAGCCGGCCGGGTGAACGCCCTGCAACGCGCTGCGTTTGCCGGACCGGTGACCCGTGCCATCGCTGTGGTTCCGGAAGTGGACACCGTTTACACCGAGCCGTTCCACATCTCCACGCAGCTCGCGAGCCTGGACTACGTGTCCGGAGGGCGCGCCGGATGGATCGCGACCGCAGCAGAGTCACCGGAGGCCGCTGCCGCTGTCGGGCGTTCCTTCGTTACCTGTGCGGCGCTCGGCCAGGAGGCCGCCGCGTCGATTGAGGTGGGCCGTCGCCTGTGGGACTCATGGGAGGACGACGCTGTGATCCGCGACGTCGCCACGGGCCGTTACATCGATGTCGACAAGCTGCACTACGTCGACTTCGAAACGCCTGCCGACTTCAGGGGCACACCCTATTCCGTGAAGGGCCCCTCCATCATCCCCCGGCCGCTCCAGGGGCAGTTGCCTGTGCTGGCGGCAGCATCATTGGTGGGGGAAGGCTTGGTTCCGGTCGAGGCCGTGGACGCTGTACTGGTTTCCGCGCCCACGCCGGAGTTGCTTGCCGCCGAGGTCCGGGACGTGCGTGCCCGGCTCGGTGCGTCGGTGGCGGTTGTTGCGGAGCTCGACGTCGTTCTGGACTCGCGCGGCGAGACAGCGGTTTCCTGCGCCCAAACGGAGCCGGAACATGCGCGTTTTGTCGGTTCTGCCTCCGGCCTGACCGATCTGCTTGAGGCCTTGTTGAAGGAGGCCGACGGCGTTCGCCTCCACCCGGGTGTTGTGGACGTGGAGCTCGAGGAGCTTTCGCGCCTTGTCCTCCCGGAACTGCGCAGGCGGGGCGCTTTGCGGGCACCCATCCAGGGCGGCACCTTCCGCGACGTGCTGGGCTTGGCGCCGGCGGAAAACCGCTATTCGATAACCGCCGCCGCTGCGGCTGGAAAGTAGGAACCACCATGTCACGCGACGTTTTCCAGCCCACGGGGCAGATCCAGTTCGGCATCTTCTTCCAAGGCGTCAACTCAGGCACCATCTGGAAGGCTCCGGAGTCGGGCTCGCAAACCGACTTCGAGTCGTTCCGTCATATCGTCCAGACGGCCGAACGCGGGAAGTTTGCAGCTTTCTTCCTCGGCGAGGGGCTGCGCCTGCGCGAACATCTGGGACGGCCGCATGCCCTGGACGTGGTAGGACGCCCGGACGCGCAGACCATGCTCGCTGCGCTCGCCGCCGTCACCCGAAACATCGGCCTGGTTGCCACCCAAAACACCACGTACAACGATCCCGCAGACCTGGCGCATCGGCTGTCCTCGCTGGATTTGATCTCAGCGGGCCGCGCCGCCTGGAACATCGTCACCACGGACAACGCGTGGACCGGAGCGAACTTCCGCCGAGGTGGGTACCTGGACCATGCTGACCGTTACAAGCACGCTGAGGCATTTGTTGAAACGGTCAAGCGCATATGGGATTCATGGGAGACGCCCTCCGGGCCAGCCCGCCCCGTCCGTCACGAGGGCCAGCACTACACCGTGGACGTCACACCCCGCCTGCCGCGCAGCGCCCAATACCGCCCCGTGCTTTTCCAAGCCGGCGACTCCCCGGAAGGCCGCGATTTTGCTGCCCGCCAAGCTGACGTGATCTTCTCGGCGCACCCAAAGCTCGATGACGCCGTGGAGTTCCGCCGAGACATCGTTACCCGCTCTCTGGAGGCTGGCCGGGGTGCCAATGCTGTGAAGATCATGCCGGCCAGCGAGTTCATCCTGGCCGCCACCGACCACGAAGCCCAGGAGAAGAAGGCCTGGGTCCGCAGTTTGCAGATCGGTCCCCAGCAGGCTCTCGCATACCTGGAGCAGTTCTGGGGTCGCGAGCTTTCCTCTTACGATCCCGATGGCCCGCTTCCCGAGATCGCCCCCGTGGTCGAGGAGACCTCCGAAACCCGCGGCAGTGGCTTCCACGGAGCCAAGGCCCGGCAGCTGGCAGATCAGTGGCGCGCTGAGGCCAAGGACAAGGGCCTGTCCATCCGGCAATTCGTGACTTCCCGCACCGCCAGGGTGGATGCCACGTTCACCGGCTCTTACACCGCAGTGGCCGACCACCTCGCCGAGTATGCCCGCGTCGGGGCCGTGGATGGCTTCAACATTTCACCGTGGCTCATCCCCACCGGCTTGGACGACATCGTGAACCACCTGGTCCCCGAACTCCAGGAACGCGGCGTGTACCCCACCGAATACCGGGGCGCCACCCTGCGCGAAAACCTGGGCTTGGAGACACCGGTGCGGTCAGAAGGGCCGGTGCAGGCTTCGTGAGGGAGTGGCTGAAGACTTTTGCTGGATCATTCCTTCGTCGCAGGTTTGGAGGCCAGCCGCCACGCGGGCTTTTCTCCTTGAACCGGGGAATGATCCAGCAGAATTCCTTGCCTGCGACGCCGGCGGGCCGGACTCGTGCCCAGTTCAGCGACCCCTCGCGCGGGACGCTGAACCTTCACATGACTGTGTGGGGCCAGCCGCTGTAGTCGTCAGGGCAGCTAGAGAAATTAACTGAAGATGTCCCAGCCGTTGCTGATGGGTCCGTAGGGCCCGTACAGGGCTGTGATGTCGGCGCCGGTGGTGTAGCTGATGAGGCTACCGTACTTTCGGCGGAATGCTCACGGGCGCTGCGGGCGCCACCATGAAGATGTCGATCGGATCCTCGGATTCCAGCACGAACCCATGCTTTTCATAGAGACGGCGGGCGGCGCTTCCTTGGAGGACATCCAATCGGAAGGGTCGCTCATCCACGGAAGCTTCCATGACGTGCCGAAGCACCGCGCTGCCGAGCCCTTTGCCCTGATGCGCCGGGGCCACATAGAAGTGCTCAACCCACCGCGCGTCCGGCTCAGGACGAACCGCAATCACCCCCGCATCGACGCCATCGGTGTGGATCACATAGGCGTGCTCCGGTTGGAAACCGTTGAGGAAGCGCTCGCGGACTCGCACAGGGTCATACCGATCCAGCCGCTCCAGGTCCGGACGCATCACCACTGCCCTGAGCTCGGCGATCCAGGCGGCGTCGGTGGCTACGGCGGGGCGGCGGGTGAAGTCTGGCATGGGAACAAGCCTAGTCCGCGGGTCTGCACAGCCGCTCCAAGGCACCCTAGGATGAAAGTCGGACGAAAGGTGCACGGATGGTCACGCGCGAAGAAGTGGAAGCGGCTTACTCACGGACGGCAGGCTGGGTCCGCCACACGCCCTTGGCCGAGAGCGGCAACCGGGAGCCCTACAACCTTTGGTTCAAGTGCGAGTACATGCAGCACACCGGCTCCTTCAAGGCCCGCGGTGCGTTCAACCGCCTGCTGTCAGCCCGGGAAAATGGCGAGCTGGACCCCGAGATCGGCATTGTGGTCGCCTCCGGTGGCAACGCCGGCCTGGCCAACGCCTATGCTGCCGCCAAGCTGGGAGTCCCCGCCACCGTCTTCGTCCCGGAATCCGCGCCAGCCAACAAGGTCCACAAGCTGTACGCCATTGGTGCCCGGGTAGTCCAAGGTGGGGCCGAGTACGCCGAAGCCTACGCTGCGGCCATTCGCTTTTCCGAAGACAAGGGCGCGGTTTACTGCCATGCCTACGATCAGCCGGAAATTGTTGCAGGTGCCGGGGGTGTGGGCCTTGAGCTGCTGGACGAACTGCCCGACGTCGACACTATCCTCGTCGCTGTCGGCGGAGGCGGGCTGATGGGCGGCATCGCAGCGGCGGCAGAGGGCAAAGCGCGTGTTGTCGGCGTCGAACCTGAGACGGTCCCGACCCTGCACACGGCCTTGACGCAGGGTGGGCCCGTGGATGTGGCGGTGTCCGGAATCGCCGCGGATTCCCTGGGTGCCCGTCGCATTGGCGAGATCGGCTTTGGCGTCGCGCGTCGCACCGGCGTCCGGAGCGTCCTGGTCACCGACCAGGACATCATCGACGCCAGGCGTTCCCTGTGGGAGGAATACCGGATAGTGGTGGAACATGGTGCCGCAGCTGCCTACGCGGCCCTGCTTTCACGGACCTATCAGCCGCACGACGGCGAGACCGTTGCGGTAGTTCTCTGCGGCGCCAACACCGACCCATCCCACTTTTAACGGCCTGCCACTTCGGGTACAGGCCTGCCACTCAAGGTGCGGGCCTAGGACTTAGGCAGGCCGGCCGGGTTCAGTTCAGAGGCGGGAATGGCCTCGGAAGAAAGCCCCCAATGGTCAAGGATCTTGCCGTAATCGCCGTCTTTGATCAGATGGTTGATCGCAGCCTGTGCAGCGGCCGCCAAGCCGTTGCCCTTCTTGGTGGTGAAAGCGATGTCAGCCTGCAGCGGCCAGCCGCCGTTGAGGGTACCCACCTGCTTGGTCTTGCCGTCCTTGGCCGCTTTGTAGGCCGCGGAAGCGTTGGGGCCAAAGGTCAGGTCCGCGCGCCCGGACTGCAGGGCGAGCTGGGAGGCGGAGTCGTCGTCGTAATACTGGAAGTCGACCGGCTTCAAGCCGTTCTTCTTGTTTTCCTGGTCCCAACGGATCAGGATAGCCTCCTGGTTGGTGCCGGAGCCCACGATGATCCGCTTGCCCGCCACGTCCTTGGCTTCCTTGATGCTGGAAATACCGGAGTCGGACTTGGCGTAGAAGCCCAAAAGATCGTTGCGGTAGGTAGCAAAGTCGAACTTTTCCTTGCGGGCTTCGGTGACCGTGACGTTGGACAGGACTGCCTCGTACTTCCCGGATTCGACGCCGAGCGGCCAGTCGGCCCACGCCGCGGGGACTACTTCCACCTGCAGGCCGAGGGTCTCGCCAATCGCGTAGGCGAGGTCCACCTCGTTGCCGATAAGGGTCTTGTTGTCCGTGGCGAACAACGTCAGCGGCGGTGTGCCGCCGGTGGAGGCCACCGTCAGTTTGCCGTCTGCCTTGATGGCGTCCGGTACCAGGGCCGCAGCCGCCGAATCAACACTGATCTTGATCCGGTCCTGTTGCGGTGTCAGGTTGAAGGCTCGCGCAGTTGAGCTGGCTGAAGCGTTCGGCGCCGAGGCCGCCGGCCCGGCTGCCGCCGTCGCGCTTGGATCCGAGCAGGCCGCGAGGCCCAGAAGAGCAGTGGCGGCCAGCGCTGCGGTGACGCCGGTCCTGGCTGCGAAACGTGCCATGTAAACCCCTAAGTTATCTCTGATGCGTGCTTGTGGCTGCAACTATCCGGCAGACCCTAAAGGAGGGTCAAAGCGCTCTGAAACGCTGGGATACAAGGGGTCACAGCGGTTAATCGGAGGTCGGGCAACGTCATAAAACCGTCCCGGGAAACAGAGGTAACCCAAGCGCGACGCAACTCACAGAAATAAGGCGGGTGCCGCCGTCGTTGTCGATTAAGTGCCCGCTAAGCAAAGCGCTGGGCCGCGAAACGTACCGAAAGGCATTCCCCGTGACTGTTCCTCTTTCCATCCTCGACCTGGCGACCATCGGAAAGGGCCAGACGGCAGGGGAAAGCCTTGCGGGCAGCGTTGCCATGGCGCAGAAAGCCGAGGAGCTGGGATACCGCCGTGTGTGGTACGCCGAGCACCACAACATGTCCGCTATCGCTTCATCGGCCACGAGCGTACTGATCGCCCATGTTGCCGCGCACACCAAGAGCATCCGCCTGGGGGCAGGCGGCATTATGCTGCCCAACCACTCCCCGTTGACCATTGCAGAGCAGTTCGGCACCTTGGAGACCCTTCACCCGGGGCGGATCGATCTCGGTTTGGGACGCGCTCCCGGCAGTGACCAGAACACTATGCGTGCCTTGCGCCGGGACCACATGGCCGCCGACACCTTCCCGCAGGACGTTCTCGAGTTGCAGGGTTACCTGACCGGACCCACCCGCATCCAGGGTGTTGAGGCGACGCCGGGTAAAGGCACCAACGTGCCGCTGTATATCCTGGGGTCTTCGCTCTTTGGAGCCCAACTGGCCGCACAGCTGGGGCTGCCGTATGCGTTCGCTTCACACTTTGCCCCTGCCGCACTGCGGGACGCCGTGGCGATCTATCGCCGCGACTTCAAACCATCCGCCCAGTTGTCAGAGCCGCACGTCATCGCTGGCGTGAACGTCACCGCAGCGGACAACAACGCGGAGGCCCAGGCCATCCACCTCGCTGTGAAGCGCGCCCGCGTCTCCTTGTTCTTTGGTGGCGGCCGGGAGTTCACTGATGACGAGGCGGACATGGTCCTGGACTCCCCGCAGGGCCAGCACATTGCCCAGATGATGAAGTACTCGGCCGTGGGCACACCGGAGGTGGTGCGCGATTACCTGGACGAATTCGCCCGGCACGCGGACGCTGATGAGCTCATTGTTGCCCACCAAAGCACAGGAACCGAAGAGCGGCTCCGGTCCGTGGAACTCGTAGCGGAGGTTACCGGGCTGGTCCCGGCGTAAGTCTCCCAGCGTAAGTCGGTAACGCATTCGCAACGGCGGAGCTATACAAGCGAAACCGGCCGGGCGGACACTGGGATAGTCCGCACCGGAAGGATTCGCTATGCCCACACCGCTGAACCAAACAGTCGCGGCCTCCGCACTGCTCATGAAGTCCCTGCCATTGGGATTGCTGCGGACGTTCGTCCAGTCGAATGCGGATCAGGGAATAACCCCGGAGTTGCTCGCCGAGCTAAGGGTCCTGTCCCGTGTTCCAGGTCTGCTTGTGGCCTGTAACTACGGCGGCACCCTGTGCTCAGCCGAAGGAGTGTCCACCGAGACCCTGCCACTGGACAGCGCAGCCGTGGCACTGCGGGCCTTGGCCGCGTTGCCCAATACCCACACGGCCGTCATTTCCGGACGCTCCTTGCGGGATCTGGCAGCGGTCTCCAGGCTGCCCGCGGAAGTTCATTTGGTGGGTTCGCACGGCGTCGAGTTCGACATGGGTTACGCCTACAACCAGTCCTTGGCCACGGACGCGCTGCTTCAGGAGGTGGTAACGGCCCTCACCGAGGCCGTCGCCTTTGAAAAGGGCATCAGGATCATGCGCAAGCCTGTGGGCGTCGGCGTTCACACCCGGCCTGCGACGCCGGAGGTCAGGGAACGCGTCATCTATCGTGCCCAACAGATCGCCATGGAATTCGGATTGTTCTTCATCGTGGACGGCACTGTGCTGGACCTGACGGTGGAGGAGCCAGCCAAGGGCCGCGCCCTGGAACAGCTTCGAGCGAGCCTGGGCGTGAGCGCGGCTCTTTACGCCGGTGATGCCGAAAGCGACGAGAAGGCGCTCGCCACCCTTCGGGGTCCCGACCTCGGCCTTCACGTCGGATCGGGGAATACGACGGCGGCACACACCATCCCGGACCCGGAGGCCTTTGCGCGGGTGCTGGCCTTGTTGTTCGAGATGCGCCGGGCGTGGTTGTTCGGCGAAGACGCGGTAGGTCTTGAACGGCATTCCATGATCGGCAACGGGAGCTCCACGGCGTTGCTCACTCCGGATGCGAAAATCTGTTGGATGAGCCATCCGTTACCTGACTCGGGCTCACTGTTTGCCCACATCCTTGGTGGGGATCCGGCCGGGCACTTCAGCATCGAACCCGTGAAGACGTCGCCCGTGCTTGCCCAGCGATACGTGGACAACACCATGATCGTGGAGACCCGTTGGGCTGATGTCACGGTGACGGACTACCTGGAACCTGCTCCGGAAGGTATCACCAGCTTGGTCCGCGTGCTCTCCGGGACTGGTACGGCCCGGGTGGTCTTCGCGCCACGGCCGGACTACGCCAGCGCGCCCTTCAGCATGGAAATCCGCGGCGACGAGGTCCATGTAGTGGGGACCTCCGACCCGATCATCCTCTCCGCACCGGGAGTTACCTTCCGCGTCACCAGTGACGGCAAGCATGCCACTGCGACGGCCGACGTTCCTCTCTACGCGGGTCCTGTGGTCCTGAACCTGCGCTGCGGTGACACCGAGCCGCCCCGCGCGGACCCCGACGGAGAACCCCACCGGCGGGCCGCCGTCGGGCAGGTTGCGCGGGAGTGGGTCAAGACGCTCCAGCTTCCCAGCATGAAACCGTCGCTGGTGCGCCGTTCGGCGCTGGTGCTGAAGTCGCTGGTTCATGAGCCCACGGGCGCTGTACTTGCGGCGCCCACCACGTCCCTGCCCGAAGGCGTCGGCGGAACGAGGAATTGGGACTACCGGTACTGCTGGCTGCGGGATGGGTCCATGACCGTCAACGCCTTGGTCAGCCTTGGCTCCACGCATGAAGCCGACGGGTTTTTGAGCTGGTTGGGACGCATCCTGGAGGATGCGCCCGGGCCTGAGTGGCTGCATCCGCTCTACTCAGTGACAGGCGCTCCGCTGTCCACCGAGGCGATTGTGGAGAGCCTGCCCGGCTATGCCGGGTCGCGGCCGGTGCGGATCGGGAACGCCGCGGACCACCAAGTGCAATTGGACGTGTTTGGGCCCATTGCCGAACTGATCCATGATTTGGCCGAGCGCCGCGGGTTCATGCCGGACGAGCACTGGTTCCTCATGGAGCAGATGGCCCACGCAGTCATTGCCCGCTGGCATGAACCGGATCACGGCATCTGGGAAGCCCGCCGCGCGCCGCGCCACCACGTTTATACCAAGGTCATGTGCTGGGTGACCCTGGACAGGGCTGTCCGCGCCGCAGCCCTGCACGGCCGCGAGGCGCACGCCGACTGGGCGTCCACGGCGGTGACTATCCGGGAACAAGTCCTCCACGAGGGTTGGGACAATTCTGCTGCGTCGTACACCGTTGCGTACGACAGTCCCGACCTCGACGCCGCCGTCCTGCACATCGGGTTGTCCGGGCTCCTGGATGTCCAGGACCAACGTTTCCTGGACACCGTGACCGCAGTTGAGCGGGATTTACGCGTGGGGCCTACGGTTTTCCGTTACAGGTACGACGACGGCCTGCCGGGGTTGGAGGGCGGGTTCCACATCTGCACCACGTGGCTGATCGAGGCCTACCTCGCTGTTGGCCGTTTGGACGATGCCTTGGAGTTGTTCAACCAGTTGGTGGCGTTGTTCGGACCCACCGGTTTGCTGCCCGAGGAATATGATCCTTCCACGGAAACCCACTTGGGGAACCACCCGCAGGCGTACTCGCATCTGGGCTTCATCCGCTGCGCGCAACTCCTGGACCACTACCTGGCCCGGGCCGACGTCGAATAGGCCAACTTGGGGGCGGCGTTTATGTCAGAAGCAGGGCCACCACGATCATTGCGGGCACTGCCACAACCGTGGTGATGAGCACCGTGTCCTTGGCTACCGTGAGCCCGGCCTGGTAGCGGTTCGCGGCCACGAACACGTTCTGGGCCGTGGGCAACGCCGATGTCACCACCACGGCGAAGAGTGCATGCCCGTCAATGCCCAGGGCGAACCTGGCAAAGAGATATGCCACCAAGGGGTGGACCACCAGCTTGAAGCCGCTTGCCAACAGGGTGTCCGTCCGGCGTCCGGCGTCCCTCTGAAGTGGTTTGGAGCTGTTCAGGCTCATGCCAAAGGACATCAGCATGGCCGGGATCGCGGCCCCACCTATCAGGTGGATCGGTTCAAGGATGAGCGAGGGAACCTGGAATCCCGTGCCGGCCGCGACCAGGCCCAGCGCAGAGCCCACAATCATCGGATTCCTGACGATCATCAGCAGGAAGCGCAGGGGAGTGGTGCGGTGGGCGCTGGTGCTGGCGTCGAGGGCCATCAGGTACATCGGTGTGTAGAAGGCCAGTTGGAAAATAAGCAGGGGCGCCACGTAACTGGCATCGCCCAGGACAAAAACCGCGATGGGGATGCCGAGGTTTGCCGAGTTGGCCAAGGATGCACTCATGGAGGACATCAGGGCCTCAGGCATGGTGCGCCCCAGCCAGAACTTCACGATCAGGAAGAAGATCAGGCCGGTGATCACAGCGCCCACCGCAGTGACAAGAAGAGGGGCAGCGAAGACGTCGTGCAGGTTGGCTTTACTCAGGGTCTCGAACAACAGCGCCGGGCTGGCAACGAAGAATGTCAGGGAACTCAGGACCGAGCGTGCGTTCTCGCCCAAAATCCCGCGGCGGCCAACGAACATGCCCACCAGAATGATGGCCCACACTACGAAAAAACCCGAGAGGACGCCGATCATCGCAGCGGCGAAGGGGCAGGGAATCGACGGGTCACGACTTCCAGCCTAATCAGTCCTGGGCGGCGAGTAAGCGTTTTCACGGTGGTGTCCCGTTATGCGGACACTGGGGTCAATGAACGGTGGGCTCTCCAGCGGCCCCGTTAGCCGGGCCGAGGACGGAAACCATTTGGCCCACCTGGCTTACCGCCGCCCTGATCTTGGCGGGGTTGCCAAAAGTGACGAACTGCAGCATCAGCCCGTCGAGTGCGGCAAATATCGCGAGGGATGCTTCGTTGCCCGTATCCAAACCGCGGCGCTTCAGGGCATCCTCAACGGTTTCGACGTAACTCGCGTACAAATGCTCCACCATGGCACGGATGCGGGGGTTGCGCCGTGATTCGAGGATCATCTCAAACTGGAACAGCTGAAGTTCCGGTTCGGCAGAAACGCTCTCGATGAGTGAATCTGCGAAGTTGCCCTCAAAGTCCGCGACGCCGGTCAGTCCGGTTTCTTGAATGGACCGCCGGACGGACCACTCCATCGTGGCTACCAGAAGGCCCTCCATGGAGCCAAAGTGGTGCGTGACCAGGGCATGGTTGACACCGGCACGCGCTGCGACCGATCTGTAGGTCGCCCCGCGCAGGCCTTTTTCCGCTACCACCTCCACCACGGCAGACAAGAGGGCGTCCCGTCCGTCTCCGTACGGCAACCGGTGTGATTCCTGAGCCATGAAGTGAGTCTATCGGCGGCAGCACACCCACTCTTGACACTCAGAACTATACAAACGTATAGTTCTGAGTGTGGCCGGCATCACTAGCCGCACATCAAGAGCAGCTTCAGCCTTGACGCCCCGGAAGTGACCGTGGGCGTAGGCACCCTATCCCTCCGCACTGGCGATGGAGCCACTGCATTTCGGAAAGAACAGCCTCATGAACGAACCCAGCCCCACCACAGCGGCTCCGGCCGAAACTCAATCTGCACAGCCTTCCCGTAGCAGCAGCAACGCGCGGCTCGGGGCAAACAAGCTTGGCGTCATCGCCATAGCCTTCTTCGCCATCGCCGCAGCGGCGCCCATGGCCGCCGTCGTGGGAGCAAGTCCGGTGATCTTCGCGGCGAGCGGCCCCGGAACCCCGGTGGTCTACGTCATTGCCGCCCTCCTGGTAGCCCTCTTTTCAGTGGGATATCTCCGAATGAGCCAGCACATCACAAACGCTGGCGGATTCGTGGCCTACATAGCCAAAGGACTCGGAGTTAAGTGGGCCACAGGCGGGGCCGGCATAGCCATCCTCACGTACCTCAGCCTGCAAATTGGTCTATGGTCGCAGTTTGGCGTTTTCGCTGCCCAGTTGGTCCAAGGCCTCACGGGCCTCGCAGTACCTGTCTACTTTTGGATCGTGGCCGTCCTGGCGCTCACTACGTTCCTGACCATGAAAGGCGTGGATGCCAGCCTTAGGGTTTTGGGCGTCCTAATTCTTGGCGAAACCCTGGTGGTTGCCGCACTGATCGCCTCCCTCATCGCCCAAAAAGGCATCGGCATCTTTACGTTCGCAGGGTTCACGGCGGGAAGCATCGTAGGCCCGGGCCTAGGCATCTCACTGCTGTTCGCCTTCGCCTGCTTCACCAGTTTTGAAGCCACGGTGGTGTTCGCCGAGGAGGCAAAGAATCCGCGTCGCACCATCCCGCGCGCCGCCTATCTGGTCATTGCGTTTGTGGGCGTCTTCTACGCGGTGTCCACATGGGCCATCAGTGGTTCGATCGGAATTGACGGGATCCAAGCGGCGGCAACCGAAAACCCCTCCGGCATGATCTTCGACCTCGCTGCCGCCAGTGCGGGCTCGTGGCTGAGCATCGCCATGCAGGTGCTGGTGGTCACAAGCTTTATCGCAATGCTCCTGGGATTGGCCAACATGTTCTCCCGGTATCTCTTCGCTCTTGGGCGCGCGGGATCACTTCCGGCCAAGTTGTCCTCGGTTTCCCGGTCAGGTGCGCCGTCTTTCGCCGGCCTGGTCAACTCTTTGGTCGTCCTGGTAGTGATCAGCGCTTTCCTCATCGCCGGCGCCGATCCGATGGCAACGGTCTTCGCCTGGTTCGTGGCCCTGGGCACAGCGGGCTTCATTTCCATCCTGCTTCTGACCTCAGCGGCCATCCTGGTGTACTTCGCCAGATCAGGGCTGAGGGACAACCTCTGGGTCACCACCATCGCGCCGGCCCTGTCGCTTCTGGCCTTTGTGGTGGTCGCCTACCTGACTTTGGACAACTACGACGCCCTGCTCGGAGGGGCGGGAGGGGTAGCCCGATGGCTGCTCCTCGGTATCCCGCTGTTCTTCATCGCAGGTATGGTCCGCGGAGCTCAAAAACCAACCATCAACTACGCAGCAGAAATCGTCTGACATCCCGAAAGGACCACGCATGACTACCACAGCTCTCCAAGACTACGTTCCAGAAGAAGAGTGGCCGCCCGTCTCCACTATGGTGGACGGATTTGGCGACCAGACGCTGCCTGCCTCGCCTGCACTGGTCAATACGAAGATCTCGCAGGAAACACCTGACGGTTCCCACATCGAATACGCGTTTCAGACCCCGGATACCCTCTCCTGGTCGGAAGGAAGTTCGGGAGGGACTGCCGCCTATAAGGCGATTGAGGCCCGCGAGGGCATTTTCATTATCGACTTCGTCCGCGGACAGGGTGCCGACGCCGAAAATGTCACCATCATCTTTGACCGCACCAACGGTGCGCTCACCACGGCCGTCTCCAAGTTCACGCCATCCAAGGGGAGCGTGCGCGCCTCAACAGACTTCACGCATACGAACATCAACGGACACCCCACGGTGCACCAACGGTCTTCGGCATTAGTAGGAAAGCGGATTTTCTACCGCTACAGCGACGTCGAATCCTACGAGCACATCTACCTGAACCAAGGCACCTTCACATGGCACTGCGTCCGCGGTGGAGAGGCCGGGTTGGCTGACACGGATCGCTGCATGGTGTGGGACGTTGCGGAGGATTTGTACATCTTCTTTTGGACCGAAAAGGTCATGACCGTGGAAGCGGTGCTCCTGATAGACCTCAGCGAAAAACGATCTATTGGGCGCATGTTTGGTTGGGACAATCCGACCGGAGAACCGGTTAGCCTGCCGTTCGATTCAAGACTCAGCATCCTGAACACCACCAACTACCCACAGGACACGCGTAAGCGCTGAGCGTGGTTCCCGATGACAGGAGTACCCCATGGCCCAAGTTTTTCACGCCCACCTCGACCAGACAGGCTTCGACCCTTTTGAGCTTGGAAGCGTCCAATGGCTCCGCCGTCCCGGTGATGACGGCAACGATTCGCTCAGCAGCGGTATCTGGAAAGTCACCCCTGAGCAAGCGCCTGAGCCGTTTGACCTCCCCATCGACCAGGACGAAACAATTTACATCATTTCGGGCCACCTCCGCATCGATGTCACGCGTGGTGAGACCTTCGAACTCACTGCAGGTTCCATGGCGTCCCTGTCCAAAGGCGCCATGACGCGATGGGCGGTCCTTGAGCCCACGGTCGAATTCTTCGTTTACAGCTAGGAGCACGCGCGTGGAAACTTCCGATGTGCTGATCATTGGTGCCGGGTTCGCCGGACTCACCGCGGCCCGCGAGCTGTCACAGCGCGGTCACACCACCACCGTGCTGGAGGCCAGGGATAGGATTGGCGGCCGAACCTATCTGGAGGAACGCCTCGGGCGCGACCTCGAGTTGGGCGGAACCTGGGTGCATTGGACCCAGCCATATGTCTGGGCAGAACTGGGCCGATACGGGATCCCGGCCGTCCCTGGACCGGATTTCACCAAGGCTTTCTGGGTGGCCGATGGTCTGCGGCGCGAGGGGCCCGCTGAGCAGTTGACGGAGTTGCTCGATGCTCCCAACCGAGCGCTCTTGGCTGACTCCCGCCGCTATTTCCCGCTGCCTTGGCAGCCGCTGACCAACACGGAGGTGCTCGCCATCGACGGGACCACGCTCTCCGAGGCCATTGACCGGCTTGCCCTCCCCGAGGACCAGCGGCAACTGCTGAGGTCCTTCTGGACGCTGAACTTCAATGGCAGGCTTGACGAGGCCGCGTATACGCAGGCGTTGCGCTGGTGCGCGGTAGCCAGTGGCGATTGGCAGCTCATGTTTGAAGCATGTGCCAGTTTCAAGATCGAAGGGGGCACCCGTCGCTTGATAGATGCGATGCTCGCTGACTCAAGGGCGGAGCTACAACTGAACCAACAGGTCCTCTCGGTTCGACAGGACCGCGATGAAGTGCGCGTGACAACCACGTGCGGAAAGACTTACGCAGCACGGCAACTCATTCTCGGCCTGCCTCTAAGCGTGTTGAACGATATCGACATCCAGCCGCCCCTGTCCCCTGTAAAAAGGAAAGCAGCGGCGAAAGGCCAAGCGGGCCGCGGTGCCAAACTGTGGATCAAGGTGAAGGGTTGCCACGAACGCTTCGTTGCCCTTGGGCCGGAGGCAGGCGCCTTGAACTTCCTCCAGGTCGAGTACATCGACGACGAATCCACGATATTGGTGGGTTTCGGTCCCGACGCCGGGGCCGTGGACGTGGATGACCTCGCTGCAGCACAACGGCATGTGGACGCACTGGTCCCAGGCCTGGAGGTGCTGGACGTAGCCGGGCACGACTGGGTTGCGGACCAGTTTGCCCAGTCCACGTGGCCCATGCATTACACGGGCTACCTCACAAAGTGTTTGACCGAGCTGCAACGCTCCGAAGGCCGGATACGCCTTGCCGGCTCGGACTACGCCAACGGGTGGGGCGGGTTCATCGACGGCGCCATCGAGAGCGGAATCGACGCTGCCCGCCACGTGGAAGCCGAACTGCTCCTGGAGGCGCGCTTACGGGACCAGGCGCGCTTACGGGACCAGGAGTTAGTGCAAAAAAGCTAGCTGAGCTGGGCGGCGTTGCTGAGGGCGTGCGGCGGGCGGAGGAGCCCGGGCGTGTGCGCCTCAGCGGGATCATTGCCGAGCCGGACGATGTGGTTATCTGCACCCACGTGAACGACCTTGGGTTGGTAGGCCCTGGCTTCCTCCGTGGTCATCTCGGCATAGGTAATGAGGATGACCGTGTCGCCGACATGGACCATGTGCGCGGCAGCACCGTTGATACCGATCACGCCGGAGCCGCGCTCGCCCGCAATGGTGTAGGTCTCCAGGCGGGCGCCATTGGTCACATCCACGATGGATACGAGCTCACCGGGAAGGATGTCGGCCGCCTCCAAGAGGTCCAGATCGACAGTGACGGAGCCGACGTAGTGGAGGTCGGCATGGGTCACCGTTGCGCGGTGGATCTTGGACTTGAACATTGTGCGGATCATAGTGCCTACAGTTTAGCGCGGCACCCTGTTCCAGCGCTGTGACGGATCTGACGTTCGACCGTCCCAACTAGGGGACAGCACGCGTCGCTACGAGCGCTCAGTAGGACATGTGCTGTCCCCTAGTTGGGTAGCTACAGCGCGTAGATGCTCCACGACGCAGTGTGCTCGGCACCCGGCGCCAGGCGGATCAGGTCCGTGCCGCTATTGAACGCATCCGGCGGACACGTCATCGGCTCCACGGCCAGCCCAATCCGACTCGGAATTGGTGCAGGTTTGTCTGCCGTATGGATCTGTAGCCACGGGCAGCTTTGGTCCCAGGACATTCCGACGCCGGTTCCCGCCGGGTCCCGTACGGAGAGGCGGGCCAAGCCGCCGTCGAACGTGATGCCTGTGAAGGCGTGGTCGATCTCGGTGGCTCCGATGGCACGCGGGGAACGGAAGTCGAACTCGTGGCCCTCCACCGGAGCCAGCGAAACAGGCAAGAGCCTGTCGGGTGTGACCTCAAGGAAGGTGTCCGCAGCAAATTCCAGCACCCACTTATCCAGGGGCGAGGACCCGGCGACGAGGTACGGGTGCGGGCAGACACCGTAGGGCGCGGTGACATCGGCTGCGTTGCGGGCGGTGACGGACGCGTGCAGCCCGGTTTCGTCGAGCACGTAGCTGGCCGAGAGCTCCAGCACGAACGGATAGCCCGTGGTCGGCCCGACCGTGCACGATAACGTGAGCGACGCGGCGTCGGACTCCTTCAAGGTCCAGTCGAGGGCGAAGGCCAGCCCGTGCAAGGCGGTGCCGCGCTCGGGTTCGTTGACCGGCGTATGGTGCTCGACGCCGTCGAAAATGTACTTCCCATCCTCGATCCGGTTCGGCCACGGCGCGGCGATGATGCCGCGGAAATCCGGGATCGGACCGCCGACCGGGAACGGAACCACGAGGTCCCGTCCCTCAAACTGCAACACCCGCAAGGCAGCCGCGTGGGCGGTCACAACAGCCGTGTAACCGCCCGCGCTCAGCGTAAATTCGGGGCTCACAGGCCGCCGGCCAGCTTGTAGTAGGCGGCGTTCCACGCGAGTTCCTTTTTGAACTGTTTGATGGTGGTGTCCTCGTCAATGGTGAGAAGTTCGGTCTTCGCGATTTCAGCGAATTCCTCGAAAACCTCCAGGCCCACCTGGGTGGACAACACTGTGTGGTGTGCGGCCCCGGCCGTCAGCCACGCTGCGGCCGAGGTGGAGAAGTTCGGCTTCGGCTCCCAGAGCGCTCGGGCCACGGGTAGGTTGGGCAGTGGCTGGTCGAGGTCCACGACGTCCACCACGTTCGCGACCAAGCGGAACCGATCGCGCATATCGGACAGGGCGACCACGACGCCGGGGCCGGCATCGGTATCGAACACCATGCGGACGGGATCTTCCTTGCCGCCGATCCCCAGCGGGTGGATCTCGACGCGCGGCTTCTTCGCTGTCAGGGAGGGGCAGACCTCCAGCATGTGCGCGCCGAGGATCTTCTCCGAGCCCGGCTCCAGATGGTACGTGTAGTCCTCCATGAGCGAGGCACCGCCGGGCAGGCCCGAGCCCATGACCTTCGCGGCGCGGACCAGGATAGCGGTCTTCCAGTCCCCTTCGGCGCCGAATCCGTAACCATCGGCCATGAGGCGCTGCACGGCCATTCCGGGGAGCTGGCGCAACTCACCCAGGTCCTCGAAGGAGGTGGTGAACGCGGCCGAGCCGTTCGCTTCGAGGAAGCTGCGCAGGCCGAGTTCGATGCGCGCGCTGTAGCGGAGCGATTCGTGGCGGGTACCGCCTGCTTTTAGCTCGTCAGCCACGTCGTAGAGGCGCTCGTACTCGGCGACCAAGGCGTCGACGTCGGACTCTGCAGCGCCGTGGACGGCGTCGGCGAGCTCGTTGACGGACCAGGTGTTCACCGAAACACCGAAGCGCAGCTCGGCCTCGGTCTTGTCGCCTTCGGTGACAGCGACATTGCGCATGTTGTCACCGAAGCGGGTTAGTTTCAGGCTGCGGACGGCGGCCCAACCGGCCGAAGCGCGCTGCCAAGCACCCACCTGACGTGCGACCTCAGGATTGCTGACATGCCCGACGACGGTCTTCCGCGGCACGCCGAGGCGCGACTGGATGTAACCGAATTCCCGGTCACCATGGGCCGCCTGATTGAGGTTCATGAAGTCGAAGTCGATGTCCGCCCACGGTAAGTCCCTGTTGGCCTGGGTGTGCAGGTGCAGCAGCGGCTTGCGCAGTGCGTCCAAGCCTTGGATCCACATCTTTGCCGGGCTGAAGGTGTGCATCCACGCCGTTACGCCAATGACGGCATCGTTTGAGTTCGCTTCCAGCGCGGTGCGGCGGATGGCATCGGAATCGGTGAGCACCGGCTTCCAGACCAGCTTGACCGGTACGTCGCTGGCGGCGTTCAACGCATTGGCGATCTCCTGGGACTGCGCTGCGACTTGCTTGAGGACATCCTCACCGTAGAGGTGCTGGCTGCCGGTGAGGAACCAGACTTCGTACTGCTCCAGCGAAGTGTTGTTGGCGGCAGTCTTGTTGGGCATGTGGTGCTCCTGGAGTGTGGGGTGTTCGGCTTGCTGTACGGTTGCTGGCTGTTCAGTGTTGGTTTCTTCAGTGCGCTAGCGGCCGTAGACGTTTTGGTAGCGGTCGTACAGGGACTCGATCTGGGCTTGATTGATGGGTAGCGGATCGCCGAGTTGGCGGGAAACGTGCACTGTCTTGGCCACTTCCTCGCACATCACGGCGGCTTTGACCGCGGCGCTGGCGTCCTTGCCGATAGTGAACGGGCCGTGGTTCTGCATAAGCACAGCGGGGGAGTTGGAGCCCTTAAGTGTTTCCACGATCCCCTGGCCGATCGAGTCGTCTCCGATCAACGCAAACGGTCCCACCGGGATGGGCCCACCAAATTCGTCGCCCATCATGGTGAGCACGCACGGGATTTCTTCTCCCCGGGCCGCCCACGCCGTGGCGTAGGTCGAGTGCGTGTGGACCACGCCCCCAACCTCGGGCATGTGCCGGTAAACGTAGGCATGCGCCGCTGTGTCCGAGGACGGCGACAGGTCCGGGTTTCCCCAATCCACAGTGCCGTTGCTGCCCGTGTTGATGCCACGGACAGGGGTGCCGTAGAGGTCGGTGACCACCATTGATTCCGGTGTGAGCTCGGCGTAGGAGATGCCCGAGGGTTTGATGACCATCAGGTCGTGTCCCGGGATTCGGGCAGAAACGTTCCCTGCCGTCCAGACCACGAGCTCGTAACGCGTCAGTTCGGCGTGAAGCTCGCAAACTTCCTTGCGAACCCTTGTGATGGTGTCCAGCAACGCGCTCATCTGGTGGCTCCTTCCAGGGAGTTGGTTTGGTCCCCTGAGTTGCCGGACGCTGAGCCGTCAGATGCTGGGCTGTTAGATGCAGCGCGGCCGAGTGCCGCCCCTTGGATTGCCGTGCGCTGGATTGCCTTGAGGCGGTGCATGATGTTGTTCTCCCCGCGGCCGAAGTAGTCGTGCAGGGCTTTGTATTCCTGGAACAAGACCTCGTAAGCTGCGACGTTTTCGGGGATGGGCGTGTACACAGCTCCCGGTGCAGCGGACATGGACGCAGCGGCTTCCCTGATGTCCTTGTACTTCCCGGCGGCCACTGCTGCGTGGATGGCAGAGCCGAGGGCAGGGCCTTGTTCGGATCCGATGGTGGATAGCTGCAGCCCGGTGACGTCCGAGTAGATCTGCATCAGGAACTTGTTCTTCAGGAGTCCACCGGCCACGATGAACTCCTTCACCGGGACGCCGGAGTCGCGGAAGGCATCCACGATGGTGCGCGTCCCGAATGCCGTGGCTTCCAGCAGGGCGCGGTAGGTGTCTTCGGGTTTAGTGGCCAGTGTTTGCCCCACCACCACTCCGGACAGCTCGTGGTCAACCAGCACGGAGCGGTTGCCTGAGTGCCAGTCCAGGGCGATCAGGCCGTGCTCCCCGATTGCTTGCCTCTGGGCGAGTTCGGTCAAGTATTCGTGGATGCCCTGGCCTTTTGCTGCCGCCGCCTGGTGGTACTCGGGCGGGACTCCGTTCTTAGTGAACCAACCGAAGATGTCCCCGACGCCGGATTGGCCGGCTTCATAACCCCACAGCCCGTCCACGATACCGCCGTCGACAACGCCGCACATGCCCGGGACCTCGCGCAGGACGTCGCCGTTCATGACATGGCAGGTGGATGTGCCCATGATCGCGACCAGTTGCCCGGGCTCCACAGCGTTGGCCGCCGGGGCGCTGACGTGCGCGTCCACGTTGCCCACGGCTACCGCGATTCCAGCAGGAAGACCCGTCCACGCAGCTGCTTCTTCGGTCAAGTAGCCGGCCGCGTCACCCAAGCGGCCGATGGTGTGTTCGAGTTTCGCGCTGACAAAGTCCTTGAAATCCGGGTTGAGGGCTGCCAGGAAATCGTCCGACGGGTAATGACCGTCCTGGTAGATGCCTTTGTACCCGGCAGTGCACGCATTGCGCACATACCTTCCACACAACTGCCAGACGATCCAGTCTGCTGCCTCCACCCAGTGGTCCATGGCGCCGTAGACTTCCGGATCCTCTTCGAGGAGCTGCAGGCCTTTGGCGAACTCCCATTCAGAGGAAATCAGGCCACCGTAGCGGGGGATCCAGGACTCGCCGCGTTCCTCGGCGAGCTGGTTGATCCGGTCGGCCTGCGGCTGGGCTGCGTGGTGGCGCCAGAGCTTCACTAATGCGTGCGGCCGGTCCGCGAAGCGTTCCAGTTCGTTCAGCGGCGTGCCGTCCGCCGTCGTCGGAACCATGGTGCACGCGGTGAAGTCGGTAGCAATGCCCACCACCGCGGCCGGGTCAATTCCAGCGTCGACGACGGCGGCCGGCACCGCATTGCGGAGAACGTCGCGGTAATCGTCGGGTACTTGCAGGGCCCAGTCGGCCGGGAGCCGCTGGCCTGTACCGGGGAGATTTTCAGTCACGACGGCGTGCGGGTACTCGAACACGCCGCTGCCGAGTTCGGCGCCGTCCGAGACCCGCACCACGACGGCGCGTCCGGACAGCGTCCCGTAATCCACGCCAATCACATATTGCTGGTCCAGCGGGAGGTTTTCATAGGTATTCATGGGTCTCCATCCGGCTGGCCAGGGCCTCATTGCCGGGGGTTGGGGTGGAAAACTACACTAGGTCTGATGCAATTGTTAGCGCTCACAACTTTGATGTCAAGAGCGGGCTCTTCGGTCATGGATGCTCGTGACGCCGGGTTGCCGCGGGGCTAATTAATTCGAGAACGCCGCCGTGGTGGAACGGACCACCAAATAGGGCTCCACCGTGACCGCCGGCCGAGGGTTCCCGCCCTCGAGTAGTTCCACCAGCAAGTCGATGGACCTGCGCCCGAGCTCTTCGAAATCCTGGGCAACCGTGGTCAGCGGCGGGATGAAGTAAGCCGATTCAGGTTGATCGTCGAAGCCCACAACGCTGATGTCGGACGGTACCTGCACACCTGACTCGTGGAAGGCACGCAGGACGCCCAACGCCATTTGGTCGTTCGCTACGAAAAGTGCCGTCAAAGTCCGCTCCTGTGCGATCCTCAAACCCGCCCGGTAGCCGCATTCGGCGCTCCAATCGCCTTCAATCATGGCGCCCGGTTCCAGGCCTGCTTCGGTCACGGCATCCCGCCAACCGTCAATCCGTGCTGCAGCGTCGATCCAATCGGCGGGACCGGAGAGGTGCCCAATCCGGGTGTGTCCCAGCTCCACAAGGTGCTCTACCGCCAGGCGCGCCCCTTGGCGTTGGTTAACCATGGATCCGCTGAGGCGTTCATCTCCCGCTGAGCCCACGGCAACGAGCGGCACATGGGCAGTCACATCCTGGAGGACCTCAAAAGTGCCCGGGTGCGGAACGATCACCACGATCCCATCCACGCCCTGATCCATGAAATGGGCGATCGCATCTTTGATGGAAGCCGGTGTTACCTCCCGCAAGCTGGCGATGCTGACGAAATATCCGGAGTCCCTCGCCGCCTGCTGGACACCAAGGAGGGTGCGGGAAGGACCATACTGGGCCATTTCGCTTCCTAGGACGCCTATGGTTTGGGAGCGCCGCGTCACCAGGCTCCGTGCGGCAGTGTTTCGCCGATATCCGAGATCACTGATGGCTTGCTCCACACGCTCACGTGTGGTGGAGCTGACGTTGGGATGGTTGTTGAGCACCCGGGACACGGTCTGGTGGGAGACGCCGGCCACGCGGGCAACATCCTCCATCACGGGTGGCCGGCCTTGTGCGGATTGTTCAGTGCTCACCCTGTCACGATAGAGCACTGGCGACGCCGATCAGCTCATCGCTGCGCGAGTGGCACACTCCCGATACCTCGTCAGGAAAGGGGCAGGACCATCCGCGGGCGCCGGTGCTACTTCAGTGCCCTCGATGGGCCATTCGGGGAACCGGCCTTCGAGAACGCCGGCAGCCTGGCGTGCGGCGCCATTAGCAACGTACTCACCGGGTTCAGGAACGAATACCGGCAACTGGAAGGCGGCCCCGGCAACATGCTGCACCGCCGGCGACTGGGCCCCGCCCCCCACAAGGACGACGCGACGCGCCGAGACCCCCTGGGCCTGCAGCGCGGCCAGCCCGTCCGCCAAGGAACAGACCACGCCTTCGACGGCGGCCCTGGCAAGGTTGGCCCGTGTGTAATTAGTGAGTGTGATGCCGTGCAAGGAGCCGGTTGCGTTCGGCAGGTTCGGTGTCCTCTCTCCCTCGAAATAGGGGATGAGTGTCAGCCCCTCTGCTCCCTCTGGGGCGGTCAACGCCAACTCGCTGAGTTCGGGCAGGTCCACGGCCAGCAGTGCCGCTGTCGCATCAAACACCCGGGTGGCGTTGAGCGTGCATGCCAGTGGCAAGTAATGGCCGGTGGCGTCAGCGAAACCTGCCACCAATCCGGTCGCATCCTTTGAAGGAACATCGGATACAGCGAACACTGTCCCCGAGGTGCCGATGGAAATCACGACATCGCCCACGCCGGCGCTCACGCCCAATGCTGCGGCCGCGTTGTCCCCGGCGCCTGGCCCTATCAGTGCACCGGACGGCATTTTCCCGGCAACGTCCAACGGCCCCGCAACTGTGGGCAGCGCCGGCACGTGTCCGAATGTGCTTTCGAGGACCTCGGGTAGGTACTCGCCCGAAGAAGCCGCGTAGTAGCCCGTTCCTGATGCGTCCGAGCGATCAGTCCGGAGGAGGCCCAGCGACGACGGCCCGGTGCCAGGTCCGTGGCCAGCGAGCCGCCAGGAGAGCCAATCGTGGGGGAGGCATACTGCAGCGGTGCGGGCTGCGTTCTCCGGCTCGTGGCGCGCAAGCCACCGGAGTTTCGTGGCCGTCAAGGAAGCTACGGGCACTGTCCCTGTCCTCGCCGCCCAATGCTCGGCCCCAGCCTTGGCGTTGCCGTTCCCGGCTTCCACTATCAATTCTTCGGCGTCGCCTGCCGATCGGGTGTCGTTCCATAGCAGGGCGGGCCTGACTACCTCGCCGGACTCGTCCAGGCACACCATGCCGTGCTGCTGGCCGCCCACCGAAACGGCCTCGACGTCGTCCAAGCCGCCCGCCTGGGAAATGGCTTCCTGTAGGGCGGTCCACCAGTGATCCGGGTGGATCTCCGTGCCGTCGGGATGGGAAGCCCGGCCCTGACGCACCAAGGCACCGGTGTCAGAGTCCCGGATGACAACTTTGCAGGACTGTGTGCTGCTGTCGATTCCTGCTACAAGGGGCATGAATTTTCCTTTGGCGGACCGTCACCGGCCGTGCCAGGTGAAGTTGGCGCGGCCGGTGACGGCGTGACGGTGGGGTGTGGTTTAGCGGGCGCCGAGCAGGTGCTCGATAGCCAGCTGGTTGAGGCGCACAAAGGCGAACGAACGTTCGGCGGCCTTGTCGGCGTCGAACGTGTCGAAGGCGCTGGCGTCTGCAAGCAGGTCCGCCGTGGTCTCCCCGGCGTTCAGCGTGGGCTCGCCCAGTTCGAAGACGCCAGAAGCGGCGAGGGCTTCCTGAACCTCCGAATCGGCGCGGAAAGCCAAGGCGCGTTCCTTCAGGAGGAGATACATGGACATGTTTGCCTTGGCAGACTCCCACACGCCGTCGTAACCATCCGTGCGCGAGGGCTTGTAGTCGAAGTGGCGGGGACCGTCGTACCTAGGGCCGCCATTGGGGAAGCCGTTTTCGAGCAGGTCTACGGTGAAGAAGGCGCTGGTGAGATCGCCGTGGCCGAACACAAGGTCCTGATCGTACTTGATGCCGCGCTGGCCATTGAGGTCGATGTGGAAGAGCTTGCCCGCCCACAGGGCCTGGGCAATGCCGTGGGTGAAGTTCAGCCCCGCCATCTGCTCGTGGCCGGTCTCGGGGTTCAGGCCGACGATGTCTCCGTGTTCCAGCTGGGCGATGAATGCAAGGCCGTGGCCGACGGTGGGCAGGAAGATATCACCCCGGGGCTCGTTCGGCTTCGGTTCAAGGGCAATCCTCAGGCCGTAGCCCTTTTCCTTGATGTAGCCGGCGGCGGTGTCAACGCCTTCCCGCATCCGGTCCAGGGCAGCAGAGAGATCCTTGGACCCGTCATATTCGCTGCCTTCGCGGCCGCCCCACATGACAAATGTGTCCGCACCCAGCTCTGCGGCCAAGTCAATGTTCCGCAGGATCTTGCTAAGTGCAAAGCGCCGAACCGAGCGGTCGTTTGAGGTGAAACCGCCGTCCTTGAACACCGGGTGGCTGAACAGGTTAGTGGTGACCATGGGAACCTTCAGGCCCGTCTCGGCCAACGCACCCTTGAAGTTCTTGAGGATAAGGTCGCGTTCGGACGCGCTGGCATCAAAAGGAATGAGGTCATTGTCGTGGAAAGTGATGCCGTAAGCACCGAGTTCGCTCAGCTTGTGGACGGCTTCCACTGGATCCAAGGCGGCTCGGGTGGCGACACCGAAAGGATCCGCACCGGTCCAGCCGACGGTCCAGAGGCCGAAAGTGAAGCGATCCTGCGGGGTTGGCTGCGGGGACATGAATTGCTCCTTTGCAAAGCAGGGGAAGGGTGAAAAACCTTGTGATTTAGTTTTCAATCTGAACTATATGGCTGATAATGGATCATGGTCAATAGGCGATGACCACATCGCCGAAATAGCCAAGCGCGCCGAAACGGCCGAGCATGCGAACGTCCGGATCGTGCGAACAGCAAGGAGGGTGCCCCGTGAATGAGCCAGCCGCGCCCCATGCGCCCGGCCGGGTGGGGGACGTCCGCCGTCGAAACCTCTCGTTGGTGCTGGACTCCATCGCCCGCACGGGCGATTCGAAGCCAAGCCGGGCGCAGTTAGCCGCTGGAACGGGGCTAACCAAGGCAGCAGTGTCCAGCCTTGTCGCTGACCTCGTCGAATCCGGACTGGTCGCGGAGGTAGGCCTCTACCGCGATGGCGAGCGGGGGCGCCCGGGGCAAGGCCTTGAGCTCAGTTCCCGGCGGGGGGTGGTGGGCATGGAGATCAATGTGGATTACTTGTCGGTCGGTTTGGTGGACCTTGCAGGAAACCTCAGGTTCTCAGCCAGCATCGAATCCCGGAACCGGGGGCTGGCGCCGGACGCTGTCATGGCCCGGCTGGCCGGGTTGGCGGCCGAGGCAAGGGCTGCCGCGGGCGCCGATGGCATCAGCATCATGGGAGGCGGGCTCGCCGTGCCGGGCCTGGTGGATGAGCAACGCGGCGTCGTCCTGTCAGCCCCCAACTTGCACTGGCAGCACGAAAGATTGGATCCCCAGTCCTTGTTGGACGGTGCGCCCCTGGGCGTCAGGTTGTCCAATGAGGCCAATAGCGCCGCGCTCGGGGAGCTTTGGTACGGCGGTGGGCGGCCGGACTTCCTCTATGTCTCGGGCGAGGTTGGCGTCGGTGGGGGAGTCGTCGTCGGGTCCGAGCTTTACACGGGGCCCGGCGGCAATGCGGGCGAACTCGGGCATATGGTGGTTCACCCGGATGGGCCGCCCTGTTCCTGCGGCGGCGCTGGTTGCTTGGAAACCTTTGCAGGCCAAGAGGCCATATTCCAAGCTGCGGGCATCGCCGAAGGCTCCTTCAAGGAACGGACCGAGCTGCTGCTGAGAGCTCTTGACGCCGGAACGCCGGCCGCGTCCATGGCGGTGGACGACGCCGGCCGGTACTTGGGCGTGGCGCTCGCCTCTGCTGCCCGCCTGATGGATGTGCAGGCGATCGTTCTCGGGGGCCATTTCGCGGTCTTGGGGCAGTGGCTGATGCCCGCGCTGGCCGGAAGCCTCGAGCGACACGCTCCGGGGCTTCTGGATCCCAAGAACCTCACCGTATCCAGGCTGGAGCACTCCGGAACGCTGTTGGGCGCAGCCGGCCAGGTCATTCGTTCGGTCATCGAATCGCCCCTTGAGTTCCTGTTGGCTGCCAAGCTCGCTTAGTCGCACGGGATCCCGCTGATTTGCACGGCGCGAGGGAAAACGGCGTGGGCGCTTCCAATAGATTCATCAGGATGCTTAGTATTGAGGGGTCAGTTGTTCGCGCAAACTACCCCAACGGACGAGTGCCCCATGACACCACAAGACTCAGCCCAAACCAGCACGGCGAAGGCGCAGACCGCTCCTTCCCCCGATGATCCCCGCAAGGCCGATGGTCCCAGGGACCTTACCAAGCCCACGTGGATGTACATCGCCAAGCGGACCTTGCGGGAGTTCGGCAAAGACCAGTGCCCCGACGCTGCTGCCGGGCTCACCTACTATGCCGTCCTCTCGCTTTTCCCTGCGCTCTTGGCGCTGGTGTCCCTGTTGGGACTCTTCGGAAACGCCCAAAAAACCACGTCGTCATTGCTGGACATCGTCCAGCAATTCGCGCCGGGACCCGGGCTGGACGCAATGCGTAAACCCATTGAGGAGTTGACCACCTCCAACGCGGCGGGATTCGCCTTGGTGTTGGGCATACTGGTGGCGCTGTGGTCAGCGTCCGGTTATGTGACGGCGTTCAGCCGGGCGATGAACCGCGTGTACGAAGTGGATGAGGGCCGCGGCTTCATCAAGCTCCGTGGCACCATGCTTGCCGTGACCGTCGTCGCGGTTGTTGGTGCCGCCCTGGTTGCTGCCATGCTGGTCCTCACCGGACCTGTGGCGGAATCGATCGGTAAAGCCATCGGCATGTCTGAGGGGTTCCTGACTGTATGGAACATAGCCAAGTGGCCCGTACTCGTCGTACTGGTGGTCATCATCATCGCGGTCTTGTTCTACTTCACCCCCAACGTCAAGCAGCCCAAGTTCCGTTGGATGAGCATGGGGTCCCTGATCGCCCTGGTCATCTTCGCCCTGGCGTCGCTTGGTTTCGGCTTCTATGTTGCCAACTTCGGCAACTACAACAAGACCTACGGGGCCTTGGCCGGGGTCATCATCATGCTTTTGTGGCTCTGGATCCTCAACATGTCCCTTCTCTTCGGTGCTGAATTCGACGCCGAAATGGAGCGCGGACGCGAGTTGCAGTCAGGCATCGAAGCCGAAGAGAGCCTCCAGTTGCCTCCGCGGGGTACCAAGCGGAGCGACAAGGCGCAGAAGAAGGAAGAAGAAGGCATCCGTGCAGGTGAAGAACTCCGCGAGTCGCACCGGGACTGAAACCGGCGCAAGCCAGGAAGGCTGCTAACGGTGAAGTTGGAGACTCAAAACAAGAAACTCAAGAGCATCAAGAACGGCGATCGGGTTGCCATTCGCGGCGAGGTGTTCCAGGTCAGCTCGGTGCGGCCTCAAGCAGATTCGCGGAATATCCAGCTGGAGTTGCAAGGGAACGACGGCGGCTCGGTCACCGTTATAGGGGTCCCGGGGGCGAGAGTTTCCTTGGCTGCAACGCCCTGATTGGGCGGGCAGGCTCCGTGGGCTAAGTCGACTTGCTCAGTGTGCGTCCCATGATGGCTTGGGTCAGTGCATCGATCACCTCGGCGTTCGCCAACGGATTCCGGATCAAGGTGAAATCGACGTCACCCACTGGCGGCAGTCCGAAGCGCTGGGTGATCACTTTCAAGTCCTCGGGAACCAGGGACGCCGGCATCACAGCCACTCCGATGCCGGCGCGCACCGCCGCCAGCACGCCACTGATCTGCTTGGTACTGCACGTGATCCGCCACGTCCTGCCCGCTGCCTCCAATGCGTCAATGGCCAGCTTCCGGCTGAGGCTGGGCGCGGGGTAAGCAATAAGCGGGACAGGGGCTCCCGGCTCCAATTGGGTTTGTTCAAGGCCGACCCAAGCAAAGTTGTCGTGCCGGACCACGGCTCCTTCCTTGGCTCCGGCGACCCACTTTACAAAGACCAGATCCAGTTGCCCGGCATTGAGCCGTTTGTAGAGCTGATCGCTTTGGCTAACGGTGAGTTCCAGGTTGATCTGGGGGTACAGCTGCCGGAATTCGCGCAGGACCCGGGGGAGTCCGGTGATGGCAAGATCGTCTGCCGTGCCGAAGCGGAGGCGGCCACGCATGGCCGATCCGGAAAAGTAGCGGGCTGCCGAGTCGTGGGCCGCCAGGATGTTCCGGGCAAAACCGGCCATGGCGTCGCCATTATCGGTGAGCCTGACCTCGCGGGTATCACGGGCGACTAGCGCGCGTTTGGCTGCGGCTTCGAGCTTGCGGACATGCTGGCTAACGGTGGGCTGGGCCAGGCCGAGCCGCTCTGCTGCCTTTGTGAAACTGAGAGTCTCGGCGACGGCCAGGAAGGTGCGGAGTTGGACGGGTTCGAACACGGAACTCCTCGGGGGCCGGGATGGAAAACTGTGCCGTACGGGAAGTGGTCATTGCGTTTCGCAATGTTAGTTATAGGCCTAATACGCTTCCATGATTGCTGCTGGCCACCATAGCGTTAATCACATTCCACCGAAACTCTCGATCCGAGGACTCCCTTTGGCACCCCCACCGCCTTCAGCGGCACACGTCAGCCAGCCCGTCGTCGATTCCCCGTCCGCCCGTCCCTTGCCGGACACAAACCAGCCGGATACCGTCACCCAGCCACTCGCCGTCGTCGGTGAAAAGCTGCCGTGGCGGCACACGTTTATCTCCTTGAAGGTTCCCAACTTCCGGATCTTCGCAATCGGTCACTTCATTGCCGTAGTCGCCATCTGGATGCAACGCATCGCCCAGGACTGGATGGTGCTGCAGCTCTCAGGCTCCGTGACCGCCGTGGGGATCACTGTCGCTTTGCAGTTCGCTCCGTCCCTGTTCTTGGGTCCTTGGGGCGGGATGATCGCCGATCGCTTTGTCAAACGCAAAATCCTCATCATGTGCCAATCGGCCGCAGCAGTCCTCGCGGCGGTGCTCGCAACGCTTTCCCTGACCCATCGCGTCGAGGTCTGGCACGTGTATGTCATTGCCTTCGTCCTTGGCTTCGTTACCGTCCTGGACCAACCGGCCCGGCAGGTCTTCGTGAACGAACTCGTGGGACCCAAGTACCTGCGCAACGCCATCAGCGTCAACAGCACAACATTCCAGCTGGGTGGGCTGATCGGACCAGCGGTGGCCGGTTGGCTGCTCACCGCAGTAGGTGCAGGGTGGGCATTCGCGGCAAATGCCGTTGCGTGCTGCTCCACGGTGACCATGCTGATGCTCTTGCATAAGGACCAGCTCCACACCAGCCAACCGACGCCCCGCAAAAAGGGCATGCTGCGCGAAGGGCTGAACTACGCACTCAGCAAGCCCACCATCTACTGGCCGTGGCTGATGGCAGGATTCGTTGCTGTTTTCGCGATGAGCCTGCCGGTGTTGCTAGCCGCGGTCGCGGACCACGTGTACGACGCCGGTGCGGGCGGCTACGGACTACTGAACGCGATGGTTGCCCTGGGGGCGCTCACAGGAGCTGTGGCATCCACCCGGCGGCGGCAACTGCGGCTGCGTTCGGTGGTGGTGGCGGCCGGTTTGTATGGGCTGATGCTCTGCCTCTCGGGAGCCATGCCGTCCATGCCCTTGTTCAGCGCCACTATGGTCTTGGCTGGCTTCTGGTGCCTGATGTTCCTCACGGCGGCCAACCAAATGGTCCAGACGAGTTCCAATCTCAGCATTCGTGGGCGTGTCATGAGCCTCTACCTTGTGGTGCTCATTGGCGGCCAGGCCATTGGTGGTCCCATGATGGGCTGGCTGGCAGAACACGTCGGGCCGCACGTGGCGTTGTTTGTTGCAGGCGGGGTGCCGGCAATAGCGGCCGCTGTGGTCGCCGTCGTACTCGCCCGGAAGTCATCGCTGCACCTGGAGGTTGACCTCCGCGACAGGCGGCGCGTGCTGCGCATTGTGGAGCGAAGGCAAGCGGCCTGATCGGTTATCGTCCGGTCAAAGTGAAAACCCCGGATCGCTTGATCCGGGGTTTTTTCTGAGCGGGCGACGGGAATCGAACCCGCGTATCGAGCTTGGGAAGCTAGCGCTCTACCATTGAGCTACGCCCGCGTAGCCCGGCTAAATTCCGCCGAGCGAGTTTTAGCATAGCGTAGTTGAAGGGCTCCCGATGACCACCGATGTGGCTACTTGAACAGTTTCAAGCCGTTCCAGCCGGAGCCCACCTGCCCGTACGTCGTCCAAGAACCAGCCCCGAGTCCGTAGTTGTAAAGGTTCCCGTCGACCGTTTGCGCGGTGATTCCCCTGGTGCCGGCGCCCGTCAGGCCAAAGCCAGGAAGCAGGGTGTTCATGTACTGCCAGCCTGTACCCACGGTGGTTGCAGGCCCGTAGAAACCGGCCCAGCCATCGCCGCGGTAGTTGATGAGGGAGCCCGAAGCCGTCCGGGCCAAGATGTCGTTGGCTCCGTCGCCTTCCCAATCAGCCATTGTCAGTTCCAAGCCGTTCCAGCCAGTTCCAATCGCCCGCGGGGCGCTGAGGGCTCCTCCGAACGTATTGGGGTAATAGCGCAGCACGCCATCGGGAAAATATCCGACGACGCCGGGCCGGGCATCTGCGTGCGTCCACTTTCCGACCGTGATGGTCATGCGGTCCCAGCCGCCGTTGCCCACAACGACCTGGCTGGCGAAGCCGCCTCCCGGCAAGCCCCGATAAACACCCAAAGTTCCGTCGTCCCACTGCGCGAGGATGTCGTAAACACCGTCGATGTCCCAGTCCACCACGAAGCCCTGCTTCAATCCGGTCCACCCCGAACCGATCTGCACGGGCGCCGCATAGCCTCCCGCCGTCGTCGCCGGATAGCGCAGCAAGCGGCCCGAAGCATCAGCAGCCACCAGGTCGGCCCCTGACTTGATGCTGGCTGCGCCGGCGGGGTTCCCTGAAAAGTACTGCTCCAGGGTGGCAAATCCGCGCCGGTTCATATCGGTTGCCAGGGCAACCCCAACATACCGAAGATGCCACGGTTCGTAGCTGTATCCGGTGATGTTCGTATAGC
Organism: Arthrobacter sp. efr-133-TYG-104; assembly: GCF_030208915.1. Taxonomy (NCBI): domain Bacteria; kingdom Bacillati; phylum Actinomycetota; class Actinomycetes; order Micrococcales; family Micrococcaceae; genus Arthrobacter; species Arthrobacter sp. efr-133-TYG-104. The sequence continues at coordinate 4,323 of NZ_JARVTA010000014.1, read as the reverse complement.
CGTTGGGGTACCGGACGATGAAGCCGTATTTGTAGGCGTTCGCCGCCACCCACTTGCCGGCGACCGTATCTCCAAAGCAGGTGGTCAGTCCGCAGGAGCCCGCTGCGTTTCCGATGTCCATGGCCATGCCGGTCTGGTGCTCGCTGTATCCGGGGCGGGCCGAGATGGTGTCGGCGTACGCCTGTCCATACTGGCTGACGTATGACGAATACACCTGCTGCTGCTGTGCGTAGGAACGGTACCCGCTGACGACGGCCAGGCCGCCAGTTCCGGCGTCGGCCGCACCTTGGAAGAGCCCATTGAGCCAAGCGGCAGCCTCTTGGCGCATGTACTGACCCGTGCCGCGGACGTTGATGAGATCAGCCGGGGCGTAATTTGCGGGGTTCAATGGCCTGGATTTGTTGACGAGCACTGACGTGCTCGCGGGATCGCTGATCGGATCCAGGCTCGGAAGCGGGTTCGCAGTGAGGGGAACAGCAGCACTTGCGAAGGCTCCGCCTGCAAACATCAACGCCATTACGAGCGAAGCAGCGCAAGCGGCAATCCGGCGTCGGGCATTTCGTGGATGGATGTGAACTCGCACGGACGGCGCCCCCAATTTGTTTTTAGCCAGCGGCAGGCACTCTACCCGGTCAGCGTGGGATTGTCAGCCATTCCCAGTCGAGGCCCGCACATAACCATTAGGTCAAGGCTCGGGGATCATATGGTGATTGCCGCTCAGCGCTGGCTACTCTATGAGTGATGGCTGCTGTGGAGGGGGACCCGGCTACCTCCCCGAACCGTACGCCGAAAGAGGTTTCCGTGGCATTTGCAGACTACGAAGTGTTGATTAGCAAGGACGCCATGACCGTCTACAAGTTCCTGATGGACGGAACCAACAACTCCTTGTGGCGCCCCGGCGTCCGCAGCGTGGCACTCCAGTCAGGAGTCCTTGGTGAAAACGGCGCGGTGTACAAGCAAACCGTGGCAGGTCCCGCTGGGCGCCCGATCGCCGCGGATTTCCAAATTACCGAGGCCCGTCCCGGAGCTGAAATCCGGTTCAACGTTGTGGCAGGTCCGGCCCGGCCTACGGGCGGCTATTTCCTCAGCACCGAGGGAGCCATGACCCGGCTGCGGTTCGCCCTCGAGTATCACCCCAAAGGCCTGCAAAAGCTGATGAACAGCATGGTCCAGAAAACCATGGAGTCAGAAGTTGCACAGTTGGAGCAGCTAAAAACGGTGATCGAGTCACGCCCGGCGGATTAGCGCCTCTTTACTGTGCCAGCTTGAAGCCGCCCCAGCCTCCGCCCACGGTGACCGGCGTCGTCAATCGGCCCGAGGTGAGGTCCCAATATTCCAAAACGCCGTTACTGCCCAAGCCTGCGACGCCGGTGGAGCCGGCTCCGGAGACGCCCTTCAGGGCACGCAGAGCGGTGTAGTCGGTCCATGCCGCGCCAACCACCGGCCGACTCTCTTGCTTCGGGGTGCCCAAGCCGCTGCCCCGGTAAAGCCTTAGCGAGCCGTTGGCCTCCACAGTCAGGATGTCCTGGAACCCATCTGCGTCGTAATCGACCATGCTGAGGCGCGTGGCGGGATTTCCGGTTCCGATCGCAGCTTGTGAGCGTATGTAGGAAAGCCCGGAATTCTTGTACAGCCACAGCCCGCCCGATCCGTCCATCGCCACGATCTGGGGAAGGCGGTTATTGGCACACCAGTTACCGACGGCGATGTTCAAAGACTGCCAGCCCTGCCCCAGGATGCCGGGCGATCCGAAGCCGCCCGACTGCTTGCCCGGATATACCAACAGCGTGCCGTCCGTGCGCTGGGCGATGAGGTCGAAGACGCCGTCGCGATCCCAATCGGAGACGAAGAGTTCCTTCAGGCCTGTGAACCCCACCCCGATTTTCCGGGGAGCACCGTACGTGGCGTTGCCGGTGGAAGGGTAGGAGTACACGGTTCCGTCGGAAGCGACGGACACGAGGTCCGCGGCACTACCGATCGATGCAGCACTCAAGTTCACGGTGGGTGGCTGGTATTTGTCACTGGGTTCGCAGACTCCCACTGGATCCACTGGGGGAGTCACAGCGCCACCGCCGCCGCCACCGCCTGGGCTGGTGGTGGTTCCTGGCGGCAGGGTGGTGTATCCGAAGAAGTTCACCACCCCCCAGATGGTGTACCGGTTCGGTGTGGTCTGCGGGTTGCCGTCCGTGTAGGTAATCCCAATGCCCATGACGTTGAACCGCGGATCGCGCAACAAGGCATCGTGTCCAGGGGAATGCTTCCACCACTCCACAAGTTGCGCGGCGTCCCGGTCCCAACGGACGGCGATCACCTCACCTGCGCCATTGTTCGGGTTCAGGGCGCGCGGGTCCGTCCAAAAGTTGGCACGGTGCTGGATGATTTCCCGCGAGGCGATGTTGTTTGACCACTCTTGGGACATGCCCGCAACGGTGGCATTGAACTTCAACGCCGTCAGCCCGAGGGAGACCCTGTAGCTGTTGATGGCATTGAAAACGGTGAGGATTGCTGCCCGGTTGTCATCAGGAAGCAGGGCAAGGGCACCGTTCTCCAGGTCCGGTTGGCTGCTTGGCGCCTTGCCGGGGAAGGGAGTGCTGGTTGGTGTTGGCGTTGGTGACGTAGTTGCGGTCGGTGACGTGGTCGGGACGCCGGCCGGGGTCGGGGCTGCCGCTTTGAGTGAGGGGGTGGCGGGCGCCGTGGTTGGCCCTGCTGAAGGTACGACGGCGGCCGGGCCTGCTGCTCCTGCCGACGGCGTGGGCACGGGGGTTGCCGTGCTCGCGGGCAAGTTTGGGGAAGGTTCGGAGATGGCGGTTTCAGGCGGTTGGCCCGGGCCCGCTACTGGAGTGGAGGGAGCGTCGGGCCCCCGCAACGGCCCAATGTTCGGCACTGGAGGCGGGGTGTCGTACACAGGGTCCACGGCAATCGGCCGACTTCTCACGGGAGCGTTGTTCGTCTCTGGGCCCGGTTCGGCCTCCACGGCCGGGCTAGTGCTCGCGGCTGTGGGCGTCGCGACGGAAGGTGCCGGAACCGGCGTCGTGCTTGGCTTCGACGCCGCCAATCCGGTGGGCGCGGCACTTGCGGGAGGGGCCGGGGAGGGAATTGCTTGTGTCGCAGGCAAGAGCTGACCAGATGCGGCTACCAGGAGGGCCAGCGCTCCGCCCAGCACAATAGCGGCCGGCGCTGCCAGTTTTTTCACAATAACCCCGCGAATGCTCGTTGCCCCCAAGTACGGGCGCGGTTGTTTACGTCCCGGAACTATAGTCCCACGGGACGGCCCGGACAATGGATGGGGTATTTTTGATGCTGTGCTGATCTCTGACCGCGATATTCGTGCCGAAATAGACTCCCAACGGATTGTTCTTGAACCGTACGACCCCGCGATGGTCCAGCCATCATCTGTGGATGTGCGAATTGACCGGTTTTTCCGGCTCTTCGACAACCACAAATATGCGCACATCGATCCCTCGGAGGAGCAGCCTGAACTGACCCGCCTGGTGGAGGTCGACGGCGACGAGCCCTTCATCTTGCACCCGGGCGAATTCGTCCTTGGTTCCACGTATGAAATGGTGAGCCTCCCCGATGACATCGCCGCACGGCTGGAAGGGAAATCTTCCTTGGGCAGGCTCGGACTGTTGACCCACTCGACTGCCGGTTTCATCGATCCTGGCTTCTCGGGGCATGTGACGTTGGAGTTGTCTAACGTCGCTACGCTGCCCATCAAGCTGTGGCCCGGCATGAAGATCGGCCAGTTGTGCTTCTTCCGGCTGACCTCTGCCGCCGAGCACCCCTATGGCTCCGGCGAATACGGCAACCGATACCAAGGTCAACGTGGGCCCACGGCGAGCCGCAGCCACCAGAACTTCCACAGGACCGCCATCTAGCCCTTCCCTTTTGCCGAGGGGTTAGCTCTCGGCGCTTTGGTGGGCTCTTTCGGCCGAGATGTCGCCCCTCGCGGCAGCCTCCTAGGCTCCACTTCTCCTCCACACTGTGGGTAACCTCTCGGGCTTCCTCGAGCGCGCCAACAATGGGCTGATGAGGATTCCGCAGCCACTCCCGGACGAGCTCCGCGGCCGCTCATTCACGCTTCCCGAACAACGTGCCGCAGGCATCCCGGAGCATCGCGCGTGGAACAGCGACCTGCATGTTGCGAGCAGGGGTATCCGGGTTCCGTGGGGTCAGGAGCAGGACCTTGCCCATACGGCCCGCCTCCTCACCGGCATGAGTGAGGGTGCTCTCTGTTGCCGGGAAACCGCGGCGTTGCTGTGGGGATGGGTCACGTCCCGCTGAGTGGTGGAGTTTCTCGACCCCGTGCGGGTCAGCTGGTTT
>NZ_JARVTA010000031.1:0-51020 GCF_030208915.1 Arthrobacter sp. efr-133-TYG-104 | reverse complement strand
CCACCCACACCCCACAGGGTCCAGGATCGCTCCGGAGCAACTTTTCAAACTTACCGGCTGGATTCCTTCGAGTCAAATCGGCACGCATGACGTAGATTTCCTTGCGGTTTCTTGTCAGCTTGCGATCTCAGCTCGTGGAGCAGCGCGGGTACTAACTATACCTCCAGTCCGGCGAGATGGCAAAGAGCCCCAGCAAGGCACCTTCCTGCCGGATCCGAAACCGCGGAATTGGCCCGGAAACAAAGGGAAGGAGGGCCCGGAGCACGCAGTTCCAGGCCCTCCGGATCTTGGCTATCTACTCAGTCACCGAACCAAGTCAGTCACTGAACCAAGTCAGTCACTGAACCTAGTCACTCACCGAATCCAGTGAGCTACGGACCTCGTCCGCCACGGTGAACCAGGAAGCGCCGAGGGGCGGCAGCGTTACGGTCAACGCAGCCGGCTGGCCGTCCGTTCCGGGCGCCGTGGCTTTGAGGGCACCTGCGTTGAGAACGCCCGAGCCGCCATACGTTTCGGAGTCCGTGTTCAGGACCTCGGTCCACTCTCCCGCGGACGGAACGCCCAGGATGTAATCCTTGTGCGGGCCTCCGGAGAAGTTCACGGCGCAAACGAGGGGTTTGCCGTCGTTGCCCCAACGGATGAACGTCAGGACGTTGTGATCGGCGTCCCCACCATTGATCCACTGGAATCCGCCCGCCTCGTTGTCCCGTTCGTAGAGCGCCGGCGTCGATGCGTAGAGCTCGTTGAGATCCTTCACGAGAAGCTGGATGCCACGGTGGGAGGGGATATCGGCCAGGAACCAGTCGAGTCCGTATTGCTCGGACCACTCGGCCTCCTGCCCGAACTCCGTACCCATGAAGATCAGTTGCTTGCCCGGGTGTGCCCACTGGTAAGCGAAGAATGAGCGGAGATTCGCCAACTGTTGCCAACGGTCGCCGGGCATCTTCCGGAGCAAGGATCCTTTGCCGTGGACAACCTCATCGTGGCTGATGGGCAGCAGGAAATTCTCGGTAAAGGCATAGACCAAGGAGAAGGTAATGGTGCCGTGGTGCCATTTGCGGTTGATGGGGTCCTCGGAGATATATTTCAGCGAGTCATGCATCCAGCCCATGTTCCATTTGAGACCGAATCCCAGTCCGCCGTGGTTGGTGGGCGCCGTGACACCCGGGAAAGCCGTCGACTCCTCGGCGATGATGATGGCCCCTGGGTGGGACTTGTAGACCGTCGCGTTGACTTCCTGCATGAAGGAAATCGCCTCGAGGTTTTCGCGGCCACCAAACTTGTTGGGCCGCCATTGGCCTTCTTCGCGGGAGTAGTCCAGGTAGATCATGGAAGCCACCGCGTCCACGCGGAGGCCATCGATGTGGAATTCCTCCAACCAGTACAAGGCGTTGGCCACCAGGAAGTTCCGGACTTCGCTGCGGCCGAAGTCGAAGATCAGAGTGCCCCAGTCCGGGTGTTCACCCAAAGCCGGGTCCGAGTGCTCATACAACGGCTGCCCGTCGAACTTTGCCAAGGCCCAGGAGTCCTTGGGGAAGTGGGCGGGAACCCAGTCCAAGAGGACGCCGATGCCTGCTTGGTGGAGGGAATCGACCAAGAACCGGAACTCGTCCGGGTGGCCGAAGCGCGACGTCGGTGCAAAGTAGGAGGTCACTTGGTATCCCCATGAACCACCGAAGGGGTGCTCGGCAACCGGCATGAATTCCACGTGGGTAAAGCCGAGCCACTTCACGTACTCAACGAGCTCCTTGGCCAACTCTTTGTAGCCAAGGCCCAGGCGCCACGACCCCAAGTGCACCTCGTAGACGCTCATCGGTGAATTGTGCGGGTCCCGTGCCGCGCGTGCGGTCATCCACGCGTCGTCTTTGAACCGGTAGCTGGGATCAACCACGCGGGATGCGGTCAGCGGCGGGACCTCGGTACCGAAAGCCAAAGGATCGGCTTTCTCCAACCACTCGCCGCCTTTGGTGAGGATCTCGTATTTGTAGCACGCCCCTGCTACAACGCCTGGAATGAAGAGCTCCCAGACTCCCGAAGAGCCCAGTGAGCGCATACCGTGCGAGCGGCCGTCCCAGCCGTTGAAGTCGCCTTTGACACGCACCGCTTGGGCATTCGGCGCCCACACGGCGAACGAAACACCGTCCACATCGCTGAGCGCGGAGCGATAGTGCTGGACGTGGGCGCCCAAGACATCCCACAAACGCTCATGACGGCCTTCACCGATGAGGTGCAGGTCCACCTCGCCGACGGTGGGCAGGTAGTGGTACGGGTCATCGATGGTGACGGGTTCGGCGTCGTACACCACTTCCAAACGGTAGTCCGGTGCGTGGCCGTGCTGGACCGGTTCCAGGACGGCAACCCAGACGCCGTGTGACTCGTGGGTCATCTCGGTGCGCCCTGCCTCCGTCACCACCGTCACGGATTTGGCGAGGTGCTTGACGGTGCGGATGGTCACGTGTCCGTGGTCATCAAGGTGGGCGCCGAGTACCGAATGCGGTGCGTGGTAGGCGCCGGCAGCCACGCGTTCCAAGGTCTCGGAGTCCACGTGCAGGGGAACTCGGGGCCGATCGGTGCGTGCAGAGCCAGTCATGTAGTTACCTTCCGCTGTAGCTGCCGCGTGCTTTCCACGGCTTGTTGTGTCCAGGATTCGTTGTGCTGCCTTGACCGGAATGGACAACCAGTCCGGCCGGTTTCGCAGTTCATAAACCACCTCGTACAGTGCCTTGTCCAGCCACAATGCCACAAAGAGCGGCGAGCGGCGGTCTATGGTTCCCGGATTGACCTCGCTATACCCCTCGAGGAACGCCGTGGCACAATCGTCCACCCAGGTGTCCGGCACATGGGCTTCGGCGTTTTCGCGCATGGCGGCACCGGCAGCGTAGTCAAACGACCTCAGCATGCCCGTAACGTCGCGCAACGGCAGATCTGGGGTATTGCGTTCGTTGATCGTGCGCAGTGGCTCGCCCTCGAAGTCGAGAATGGCCCATCGGCCGGCTCGCCCGTCACGGCTTGGCACCCTCAGAATCTGGCCCAGGTGCAGGTCCCCATGGACGCGCTGCAACTGCCCCACGTCCTGGGGGTTCAGGGCCGCCAGCAGGTGGTCAAGTTCGGCGCCATAAGGCCCGACGGCGGACGCTGCCTCGCCCCACGACTGCCGCATGCGACGATCCACCGTGGCAATGATCTCATCACCCTGGAGCTGGCCATCGGTGGTGCCGAAAGTTTCAGCGAGCCGGGCGTGAACCGTGGCGGTCGCTGCGCCGAGGCCGTGGGCCTCCTCGGTGAAGTCCTGACCGGCGGCGGCGGCCTCAACGGCCAACCGCCAAGCGTCCTGCCCGCCCGCGAGGAACTCATGGGCCACCGTCAGCTCGCCTGTCGCCGCTGCAGAAGCGTTCGACGCCGGGTCCGCCCAGGAGCCGGTAATCCAACCAAGCGTCGCAGGGACTTCACGGGTGCTGGCCGCGGTCAGGGCCGCGCCCAGTTCCACTTCGGGGTTCTTGCCTGCCGCCACCACCCGGAAGATCTTCACGATAGCTGCCGAATCGCCGTCGTTCACTATCACGGAGGTGTTGGACTGCTCACCGGAGATAACCCGGATGGAGGTGGGCTTGGCCGGAAGGGCCACACTGCCGCGGGTGACATGTCCGCGGGCAAGTCCATCCGGCAACGATGCTTCGCTGCGCATGAGCTCCAACCAGGCAGCCACGAAATCGGGATCGTAGACGGCGTCGTAAACCGCTCGGATGCCATGGTCAGGGTGCGTGTACTCCCCCAGCAGGGCGGCGGAAGCCTCAGCGGACTCGTGGCTCCGGTAGCTCAGCGGGACCTGCACCACGTCAGTCCGCTGTACGGCGTCGGCCGTTCGGTAGGTCACCGCCAGCAGGACCACCTCCAGGCCGGTACCGCCGCGCGCAACGGGAAGGCTGAAGCCGCCAACACGCTCCAGCGCAAAGTCGCCGCTTTTGACCGGGAACCAGCGTTTTCCTGGAAGCCAGTTCCTGAGAAGTCCTTCAATGGAGGGGTTCAAGTTTTCCTTGCTCATCTCATCCTTTGGACGTCACCACTGGGATCGCCTGCGTAAAAGGCGACGCGGGATTGGAAAAAGCCGAGCGAAGCCGCAGCCAGTAAAAGTTGTGGCTGCCCAGCATGACGGTCAACTGACCGTTGTCTCCGACAGCCGGGAACGGCTGGCCGCCGAAAATATCTCGCAGGCCACGGCCCGCAAACTCGGGGAGGTCCAAGGTTGCCGCCACAGGGTGTTGAGAAAGGTTGAAAACGCACAGGATGGTTTCTGCGTCCTCTCCTTCCACGTTTCCCGGCGCGAGCTCCCGAACGTAAGCCAACACGACCTCGTGGTCCGCTTCGATATGGCGGAAACCGCCCAATCCGAACACTGGATGGTTCTTCCGGACGCTCAATATTTGGCGCGTCCAGCGCAGTAACGAACCCGAGTGTGCCGATTCTGCTTCCACATTGGCCATGCCGTAGTTATAGACCAGGGACTGGATAACGGGCAGATACAACTTTCCCGGATCTGCGGCCGAGAAGCCTGCGTTGCGGTCCGGTGTCCACTGCATCGGGGTACGCACCGCGTCGCGATCATCCAGCCAGATATTGTCGCCCATCCCGATCTCGTCTCCGTAATACAGGAACGGGCTGCCGGGAAGGGACAGCAGCAAAGCGTTGATCAGTTCGATTTCGGACCGTGAATTGTCCAGCAAGGGCGCCAACCGGCGTCGAATTCCGATGTTGGCCCGCATCCGCGGATCCGGTGCGTACCAGCCCAGCATGGCCGCCCGGTCGTCCGCCGAGACCATCTCCAGGGTGAGTTCGTCGTGGTTCCTCAGGAAGGTACCCCACTGGGCTCCCTTGGGTATGGGCGGGGTATCACGCAGCGTTTCGATGATAGGAGCGGCTTTTTGGTCCCGCAGGGCATAATAAAGCCGCGGCATGATCGGAAAATGGAATGCCATATGGCACTCGGGAGCTTCCTCCGTGCCGAAATACTCCACAACCTCGTGCGGCGGCTGGTTCGCTTCGGCGATGATCACCCTGCCCGGATAGTTCTCGTCGACCATCCGGCGAAGGTCCTGGAGGAACTTATGCGTAGCCGGCAGGTTCTCGCAGTTGGTGCCCTCTTCCTCGAAGAGGTAGGGAATGGCGTCGGCGCGGAAGCCGTCGATGCCCTGGTCCAGCCAGAACCGGACGACGTCGTATAACGCCTCGATAACCTTGGGGTTCTCGAAGTTCAGGTCTGGTTGATGGCTAAAGAAGCGGTGCCAGAAGAACTGCCTGCGGATGGGATCGAAGGTCCAGTTGGACTCCTCGGTGTCCACGAAGATGATGCGGGCATCCTGGTACTTCTCGTCCGTATCGCTCCACACGTAGAAGTCGCCATACGGACCGGTGGGGTCCTTACGCGACTCCTGAAACCATGGGTGCTGGTCTGACGTGTGGTTCAACGGGAGGTCGATGATGACCCGGACTCCCCTGGCATGTGCCTCGGCCACCAACCGTTTGAAATCGCTGATGGTGCCAAATTCATCCAAAACGGACGTGTAGTCCGCGATGTCGTAGCCACCATCGCGCAACGGGGAATGGAAGAACGGCGGCAACCAAAGGCAGTCCACACCCAGCCATTGGAGATAGTCCAGTTTGGCGATCAGGCCGTGGAAATCGCCGGATCCGTCCCCGTTCGCATCCGCAAAAGCCCGGACCAGCACCTCATAGAAGACTGCCTTGCGGTACCAATGCGGATCATGCTGGAGACCTGGCGCGTTCAGCTCGAACGTGTTCTTCGGGGTGAAGTACTGGGTGGGGTTCTGCGGAGAAAAACTCACTTAGGGCCGCCTCCGGATGCTCAGGACGTGTGCCGGTTCAACGTGGGCGTCCAGCCGCACGTAGTTGTGCTCGCCCCACTCCCAGCTTTGGCCGGTGATCAGGTCATCCACCCGGAAGCGTCCATCCTCGGTAAGGTCCGAAGGATCCAACTGCAGGGCTGCCAAGTCCAAGGAGACGGTGCTCTCCCGGGTGTTGTGGGGATCCACGTTGACCACAATGATCAAGGTGTCCTTGGTGCCGTCTGGAAGGGTTTTGTGCTTTGAGTAGACAATCGTGGAATCGTCCGTGCTGTGATGCAGCGTGAGGTTCTGCAGGTCACCCAACGCCACGTGATCCTTGCGGATGGTGTTGAGACGGGTGATGTACGGGGCCATGGTCCGGCCGGACTCTGCGGCACCGTCCCAATCCCTGGCCTTGTACTCGTACTTTTCGTTGTCTATGTACTCTTCGGCGCCTGGGCGGGCCACATGTTCATAGAGTTCGTAGCCGGCGTAAACGCCCCACAAAGGGCTGGCAGTGGCCGCGAGGACAGCACGGATCTTGAACGCCGCCGGGCCCCCGTACTGCAGGTACTCGGTGAGGATGTCCGGTGTGTTCACGAAGAAGTTAGGCCGGAAGTACGCCGGGCTGACGTGGCTGATCTCGTGGAAGTACTCTTCCAGCTCCGTCTTGGTGTTGCGCCACGTGAAGTATGAATAGGACTGCTGGAAACCGGCGCGGCCCAGCGCATGCATCATGGGCGGACGGGTGAAGGCCTCTGCCAGGAAGACGACCTCCGGGTTTTTCTTGTTGATCTTTCCGATCAACCATTCCCAGAACCAAACGGGCTTGGTGTGCGGGTTGTCCACGCGGAAAATCTTCACTCCGTGGCTGATCCACAACTGCACGATCCGCAGGATTTCCTTGGAAAGGCCCGCAGGGTCGTTGTCGAAGTTCAAGGGGAAGATGTCCTGGTACTTCTTTGGCGGGTTCTCCGCGTAGGCGATGGAACCGTCAACACGTGTGGTGAACCATTCGGGATTACTCGTGACCCAGGGGTGGTCGGGAGCAGCCTGCAGTGCAAGGTCCAAAGCCACCTCCAGCCCAAGTTCCCCGGCGCGTGCCACGAAGGCATCAAAATCCGCGAACGTACCCAGGTCCGGATGGATGGCGTCATGGCCACCGTCCTTAGAGCCGATGGCCCACGGCGATCCCGGATCCTGCGGTCCGGGGGTCAGCGTGTTGTTGCGACCCTTCCGGTGCTGGAAACCGATGGGGTGGATGGGTGGCAGGTAGATGACGTCGAAGCCCATGTCCGCGACGGCGTCGAGCCTCTTCGCAGCGGTGCGGAAGTTTCCGGAGGTCCATTCGCCCGTGGCGTGGTCCAGGACGGCACCTTCGGAACGGGGGAAGAACTCATACCAAGAGCCACGGCCGGCGAGGTCGCGCTCCACCTGCAGGGGGAACCGCTCCGAGGGCGTTACGAGTTCACGGATCGGAACGCGCCCGACGGCGGCAAGCACCTCTGCGCTGAACCCTGCCCCGAGGCGCTCCTCGGCAGATTTCGTGGCGTCCGCGAGCGCGACTGAGGCCGCCCGCAAGGTGCGCTTCTCCGCGCCGGTGCGTCCGGCGTCGTCGGCTGCCTCTCCAAGGAGCGCCGCGCCCTCGGCGAGCATCAGCTCGACGTCGATGCCGGCGCCAACCTTGACTTCGGCGTTGTGGTGCCACGTGCCATAACGGTCGTGCCAAGCTTCGATAACGAACGACCACGCGCCGGTGCCGCTGGGGGTGATGAGGCCTTCCCAGCGGTCCAGGCCCCGCCACTGCTCGCCTTGGGCGGGCATGAGGCGGACGCGTTGGCGTTCCCGGCCCCTGGGGTCGAGCAGCACGGCGGTGACACCGAGCTGGTCGTGGCCTTCCCGGAAGACCGTGGCGCCGACGGCGAGGTCCTCTCCAGGCAGCGCCTTTGCCGGGAAACGGCCACCGTCCACCACCGGCTGAACGGCCGTGATGGGGAACCGGCCGAAGCGAAGTCCGTCGGTTATGTCCGTTTTCGTCTTGGATTTCAGAGCGGGTGTGGTTCGCACGGTATTCGTCACAAGCACGACGTTAGCGACAATCCCACAAGAATGCTAAGTACACGACCTATCTTTCGCGCATGTCCGCATTGAGGATGACTTTTACCTAAAAGAAACCCAAAGCAGTACCGGCTGGCAGGTCCGTCGGTTAGTGTGGCGCTCGTGAAGGCTATTCGAAGGTTTACAGTCCGTACCGTCCTCCCCGAGCCCATCCGGCCGTTGGCGCGTTTGGCGACCAATTTGCGCTGGTCCTGGCACCGGCCCACCCGGGAACTTTTTGCGGGCTTGGACCCCGCACTCTGGGAGGCATCGCAGCATGATCCGATCGCCCTTTTGGGTTCCATCAGCCGCGAACGCCTTCAGGAGCTCGCCAACAACGGTGAACTGGTGAACCGGGTGCAAGAAGCGGCGGCAGACCTGGACCGTTACCTCAGTGAACCGCGCTGGTACCAGAGCCTCGGGGACGACGCGCCCGCGTGCATCGCCTACTTCTCGCCCGAGTTCGGCATTACGGAAGTCCTGCCGCAGTATTCCGGTGGCCTCGGGATCCTTGCCGGTGACCACCTCAAAGCGGCATCGGATCTGGGCGTGCCGCTGATCGGCGTCGGGCTCTTGTACCAGGCAGGCTACTTCAAGCAATCCTTGTCACGTGACGCCTGGCAGCAGGAAACCTATCCTGTGCTCGATCCCGACGGCCTGCCCCTGACGTTGCTTCGGCACCCGGGCAAGGACGGGGTCCCCGGCAAGCCGGTGCATATCTCCTTGCCGCTTCCCAACGGACGCGAGCTGCACGCGCATGTGTGGCGTGCCGACGTCGGCCGCGTTCCACTGCTGCTGCTGGACTCCAACGTTCCATCCAATGACGAAGCCGCCCGCGGCATCACTGACCGCCTGTATGGCGGAGGAGGCGACCACCGCCTGCAACAGGAACTTCTGCTCGGCATGGGCGGCGTCAAGGCCCTGCGCGTCTACCAGGAGCTCACCGGCAACCCCGCCCCGGAGGTATTCCACACCAATGAGGGCCACGCCGGTTTCCTGGGGATTGAGCGGATCCAGGAAGCCATGTCCGATCCCAACAACGCTTTGACGTGGGAAGAGGCCCTGGCAGCGGGACGGGCGTCCACGGTTTTCACCACCCACACCCCGGTCCCGGCCGGCATCGACCGGTTCGAGACCGTCCAGATACGGCACTTCTTCGAAGCGGGGCTCGCCCCGGCCGTGCCCACGGACGAGATCTTGGAACTCGGCAGCGAGAACTACGACGGCGGTAACCCGTCAGTCTTCAACATGGCTGTCATGGGCTTGCGCCTTGCCCAGCGGGCCAACGGCGTGGCCAAGTTGCACGGCGTCGTGTCGCGGGAGATGTTCTCCGGCCTGTGGCCAGGATTCGACCACTCCGAAATCCCGATTACCTCCGTTACCAATGGCGTTCACGCACCCACGTGGGTGGACCCGTTGGTTGCCTCCCTGGCCCGCCACCACTTCGGCGCTGAAGCCGAGGCGCAGGGCCGGTGGGACCTCGCCTACGACGTCAGCGACGAGGACGTGTGGGCGCTTCGCCGCAAGCTGCGCGCCCAGCTAGTTGAGGACGTTCGACGTCGACTCCGGGCCTCGTGGAAGAAGCGCGGCGCAGCCGATGCCGAACTTGGCTGGACTGACTCCGTGTTGGATCCAGATGTTTTGACGATTGGCTTCGCCCGGCGTGTGCCAACCTACAAACGCCTCACGCTCATGCTGCGGAACCCCGCGCGCCTCAAGGCACTCTTGCTGGACCCCCAACGCCCCATCCAGTTGGTCATCGCGGGCAAGTCGCACCCCGCCGATGACGCCGGCAAAAAGATGATCCAGGACTTGGTCCGCTTCACGGACGACCCCGAAGTCAGGCACCGCATCGTGTTCCTCCCGAACTACGACATCGCCATGGCACGGACGTTGTTCCCCGGTTGCGATGTGTGGCTCAACAACCCGCTCCGCCCCTTGGAAGCCTGCGGCACCTCCGGAATGAAGGCCGCGATCAACGGCTCGCTCAACCTTTCGGTCTTGGACGGCTGGTGGGACGAGATGTACGACGGCGAAAACGGCTGGGCGATTCCGACGGCGAACAACGGCGCTTCTTCGGACGAGCGCGATGACATCGAAGCTGCCGCGCTCTACGAATTGCTGGAGAACCAGGTAGCTCCGCGCTTCTACGGCACCACCGTTGCGCAGGGAGCCGGGGCCGCAGGGCCGTCCGAGTACAGCCAGGAAACGGTGCCAACCCATTGGGTGGCCATGATCAAGCACACGCTGGCCAATCTGGGCCCGGCTGTCTCGGCCGAACGCATGCTCCACGATTACGTGAACAACCTGTACTGCCCTGCAGCGTTGTCCGGACGGCGTGCCACGGCGGAATCGTTCAAGGAGGCCAAGGAGCTCGCGGCCTGGACCTCCAAGGTCCGCAGCGCTTGGCCCGAGGTTGTGGTGGAGCATGTGGACTCGGTGGGAGTGTCCGAGGAGCCCCAAGTGGGTGACGCCCTCCAGGTGAACGCCTACGTGGCCCTGGACAACTTGACCCCTGACGATGTGTGCGTCGAAGTGGCGTTCGGTCGCGCCGAGGAATCGGACGAACTCGACGATGTCCTGCTCGCCGAACTGGATTCCCAAGAGGACCTCGGGGGCGGACGCTACCTCTTCAGTGGCTCCTTGGTCATCAACCGCTCAGGTTCCTTTGGTTACACCGTGCGCGTGTTCCCGAAGCACTCCTCGCTGGCTTCCAAGGCTGAGCTGGGGTTGATCGCGAACGCCTAGGGCGTGTCTCCTCAATGCGGTGCCCGTAGTGCGGCTTAGTTCTGGAAGACTACGATCACTGCGAGGTCCCGGCCGGCGTAACGCTCCGCGTCTTGCAGGATCTCGCAGACGACGCCGAAGGAACGGTCCGTGCGGTAGGCGGCAGGCACCTGCCAGAGCATGGTGACCGGGCCGCCGTCGTCCTCTGAGAGGGCATCCGCGAAGTCATGCAGGGAGTCGTTGAGGGCATCGAGGTTCACGCCGTAGTATTCGGGGAAATCAAGGACTTGCCCGAAAACCTCAAGGACTCCCTGTTTGGTGGCCGCAGGTGGCACGAGGACGGTCCTGCGGCCCGCGTCCGCGACCTGTTCCTGCAGTTCCTCAAGGGTCCAGGTGTCTGCCGAATAAATCTTCATGGGCTCCTACTTGTCTTCGACAATGAACTTGAACGATTGATAATGGTCTGCCGTGTAGTACTTGGCTGAGTCCTTGCCCGCAATGATCCTGCGCGCGCCCCGGTCGGTCTCTCCCGGCGTGACTACCGTGTACTCCGCGTAGAATCCGCTGGGTTTCTTGGGCAGCACACCCTCGAAGTTGCCGAAATTAATCCCATCCCGGCTATACGGGAAAGGCCCTCCCTTGACGATCAGCGCCAACGTCTGACGGGCTTCCTTGGGCAATTGTGACGCGTTGATCGTCGGCAGGCTGGACGGGTTGGCAACGGAAGCTACCGCAACCGATGCTCCGGCCGGTGCTGGAGCCGGAGCAGTGGCGGGCGTGCTGGTAGGCGCCTTCAGCGAACCGCCGCCCACCATGGCGACCACCAGCACGACGACGGCGATCACCAGACCCGCGAAGGCCACCCATTTGCTGCGGCTGCGGTTCATTCGGGGGACTCCCTCTTTGCTTTGGTACCTGAGTGGGCTGGAGGCTATGTGCGGTAGATATTGATCGTGTTGGCTTGCAGGATATCCCGCTCCCCCGACGCCACCAGCGCACCCTTTCGGCGATCATGAAGCACCGACGTTGTAAAACGGAGTTCGAACATCCGCCTGCCCACCCCGGACTCGCTGAGGATTTCGGGCAGCACCATCTTGACGTCCTGGTTGCTGCCGTTCACCACCACCAGGCCGCGGATCTCACTGTCCTCGTGACCCATCAGCAACTGGACAGAACGCACACTTGGGTCGTCCCACCGTGCGGGCGTCATCGGCTTACCTTTGTCGTCAAACCACTGAAGGCTTGAATCGTTCGCGGCCGCCGGGAAGCTCTCGGGCTGGTGCCGCAGGAACCACCTGCGGAGCCGGATCAATTCGCGGGTGGTCCTGAACATGGCGTTGGCTTCCTGGGTTCGACTCCAGTCCAGCCATGATGTGGGATTGTCCTGGCAGTAGGCATTGTTGTTGCCGTGCTGCGTCCGGCCGATTTCATCGCCGGCCGTGATCATTGGGACGCCGAAGGAAAGCAGCAACGTAGCCATCAAGTTGCGGATTGACAGGGCGCGGGCGGCCACGATGGCCTCGTTCTCGCTCCTGCCTTCAAAGCCGTGGTTATAGCTGCGGTTGTCGCCATGGCCATCACGGTTCTGCTCGCCGTTGGCTTCATTGTGCTTACGGTCGTAGCTCACCAGGTCCTTGAGCGTGAAACCGTCGTGGGCTGTGATGAAGTTGAGCGAGGCCAAGCGCGTGCGGCCAGACGGGGCGAAGAGATTAGCTGAGCCGGCCATGAGTTCAGCCAACGAAGCTACCGACCCACCTTGACCGCCCGCTTCCATGGCCGCGCGATCAGAGAGCCAAAAGCGCCGGACGCCGTCGCGGAAATGGTCATTCCAATCCGACCAGCCCTGCGGAAAACGGCCCGTCTGCCACCCGCCGTAACCAACGTCCCACGGCTCCGAGATCAACTTGACCTCGGACAGCACCGGGTCCTCGGCGATGGCTTGGAGGAAGGGATGGTTGGGATCGAACTGGTTTCCGGCGTCCCGGCAGAGCGTCACGGCGAGATCGAAACGGAAACCATCCACGTGGTAGTCATTGACCCAGTGCCGCAACGAATCCAAGGCCAAGTCCACCACCACCGGATCGCTGAAGTCCAAGGTGTTGCCACAGCCGGTCGTATCCAAGTAACGACCATGGGCGTCATGGCGGTAGTAGCGCTTCTCCGCCAAGCCCCGGAAGCTGATGGGTGGCCCGTCCGGCCCTGCCTCGGCAGTGTGGTTGTAGACGACGTCGAGAATCACCTCAATGCCGGCGGCATGCAACAGCTTGATCATGCCCTTGAGTTCGTCCTGCACGGCGTGGGGTCCGGCATTACGGGCAGCTTCCGTGGCGTACGCGGCGTGGGGAGCAAAAAACGCCGCAGTATTATAGCCCCAGTAGTTGGTCAGGCCAAGGTCCTGGAGGTGTGACTCATCCAGATGGAAATGGATCGGCAGGAGCTGGACCGCGGTGATACCCAACTCAGTAAGGTGCTCGATCATCACCGGGTGCGCCATTCCGGCATATGTTCCCCTAAGGTGCTCAGGGATGTCCGGGTGCAGCATTGTTTGACCCCGGACGTGGGCCTCGTAGATCACTGACGTCCGCAGGGGAATACGGGGGGCGGTATCGTCCCCCCAATCGAAATCGCCCGCCATGTGGACGCTTGTCAGGAGTTCGCCGCGCTGATCCACACCTCGTCCATAGGGGTCGAGCAGCAGCGGATGTCCGGCGTCGTCCTCAAATTCCTCAGACTGGACAGGCAACGGCAGGCGATCATCCGCCGGCGCCGATCGGAACCCGTACCGCGTTCCCGGAGGCATCCCCGTGACGAGGCCAAAATGCACGCCGTCCTCGAGATTCGGAAGGGTACATGTACGCCACACTTCCCCGGGAGCTTGGTACACGACTTCCACGCGCTCCAGGTCCGGGGCGAAGACGGCGACGTTCACTTGATGGTTCGCGGCACTCCCCGCATCAAAGAGGCCGGCCTGGGGCGTGCTGACCCCGAGTGGCCGTGGCCGCGACGCATCGACGGCAGTTGCTGTGTCCAAAATAGGCATAACCATTACTCGCAAGTTTAGTTCCACGGCCAGTATGTGCCGCCTTACCCTCCTGTGTGACGCGTTTCGACGTCTTGAAACCTTATTGTTGCCATACTGGGAGGAGAAAACGGGAGGTTCGAATCGTGCGTGTGGCGCTCGCCCAAGTCATCAGCGGCCGGGATGTGGCCCAAAATCTGCAACTGCTCGAGGAATATGCCCGGCGTGCCAAGGACGGCGGAGCCGAACTGGTGGTCTTCCCCGAGGCGATGATGCGGGCCTTCGGGAACTCCTTGCTGGACATTGCAGAGCCCCTGGATGGCCCCTGGGCCAGCCGTGTGCGCTCGCTCGCCCGCGAGCTGCAGTTGGTGATTGTGGCAGGAATGTTCACCCCCGGCACACCCGCGAAATCCGGCCATCCCCGGGTCCGCAACACGCTGCTTGCCACGGGACCCGGCGTTGAAGCGGCGTACCACAAGGTGCACCTTTTTGATGCCTTCGGCTTTGCCGAATCGGACACCGTTGAAGCAGGCACCGATCCCGTAACGTTCGACGCCGGAGGCCTCACCTTCGGGTTGGCGACCTGTTACGACATACGTTTCCCGGCTTTGTTCACCGCTAACGCCCACCAAGGCGCAGTGGTGAACATCGTTTCCGCGTCCTGGGGATCCGGCCCCGGCAAGGCCGAGCAATGGCAGCTTCTGGCGCGCGCCCGGGCCGTGGACACCACCACGTTTGTTCTCGCTTGCGGACAAGGCGACCCCGCAACCCAGGGTGTCGAAGCCAGGGGCTCGGCACCTACGGGCGTTGGGTACTCCGCCGTCGTGTCCCCGTTCGGCCAGGTGCTCGAAGCCCTGGAAGCGGAGCCCGGCCTCATCTTCGCGGATCTCGATCCCGCCGAGGTGGAAGATGCCAGGCGAAAACTCCCGGTCCTGGCCAACCGCCGCGAGTTCTAACTCCCAGGCGAAAGCGCTCCCGCCCGTCGGGAGCGCCCACGCCGCCTCACTTAGGGACTACTTTGCGGAGCGCTGCCTTGAGACCTCGTACAGCGAGATCCCGACTGCCATGGAGGCATTGAGCGATTCCATGGCGGAGTCGATGGGGATCGAGACAATTTGATCGCAATTCTCGCGGACAAGCCGGCTGAGGCCCTTGCCCTCGGAGCCCACCACGATGCATACCGGTTCGGTCGCTACGGTGAGGTCAGGCAGCGATACGTCGCCGTCGCCGTCCAGTCCCAGCACGTAGATGCCCATGTTCTTGAACTGCTTGAGCGCGTTGTTGAGGTTCGACGCGCGGGCCACCGGTACGCGGACAGCGGCACCAGCGCTGGTCTTCCAAGCAGACGCCGTGACGCCCACGGAGCGACGCTCGGGGACGATAACGCCGTGACCGCTGAAGGCTGAGACGGAGCGGATGATCGCGCCAAGGTTGCGGGGGTCGGTGATGCCGTCCAACGCAACGAAGATGGGGGCGTTGGAGATGTGCCCCTTCTTCCACTTGGCGAGCGTTTCCTCGGCGAGGTCGTACGCGTCCTGGTATTCATACGGAGGGATCTGCAGGACCAGGCCTTGGTGGACGGCTTCCTCGGTCATACGGTCCAGCTCTGGCTTGCCGGTTTCAAGGAGCGGGATACCGCGTTCGGCCGCAAGCTTGAGGGACTCCTTGACGCGATCATCCATTTCGATCCGGATCGCTACGTGCAGGGCCTTTGCAGGAATGCCTGCACGCAGGGCTTCAACCACAGAGTTGCGGCCGGTGACCAGTTCTTCAGTAGCACGACCCTTGGGGCCGGAGCGCGCACCGGTGCCGGGACGTGCAGGGCCGCGCTTGGCAGCCGAGCGCTCCGCGAGCTGTTTGCTCTTGTACGCCTTGTGGTAGGTGCGGTCCTCCGCTTTGGGCGTGGGACCCTTGCCTTCCAGGGCCTTGCGGCCGTGGCCACCGGTTCCGGTGGAGGGGCCCTTCTTCTGCTTGACCGACCGGCGACCGTTATTGGCCATGAGTTTTCCATCCTTGATTTCGTGAGTAAGTCTGGAATCAAGTCTACTGACCCAATGCAATTCGGCCGTCGGAGCCGTTTTTCAGCCGCGCTTCAGGCTCCAGGTGGCGCCGTCCGCACCATCTTCGACTACCACCCCGGCTGCTCCGAGGGTATCGCGAATCGAATCCGATGCCGCCCAATCCTTGGCGGACCGTGCTGCTGCACGGGCCTGGAGTTGTGCTTCCACGAGAATCTTGAGGGCATTGTGTTCGCGGCCCTGGACAGCTTCGGGTTGTTTCACGGCGTCGAGCCCGAGCACTTCGGTCATGGACAGCACGCTGTACAGGGCCGCTTTGGCTGCTTCCCCGTCACCGGCGGCCAATGCGGTGTTGCCCGCGCGCACCGTTTCGTGGAGGACTCCGAGCGCTTGGGGCACGTTCAAGTCATCGTCCATGGCGGCAGTGAACGCCAGCGGTATGTTCGCTTGCGGAGCAACATCCACGGTTGTCTGGAGCGTGGCCGTTGCCTTGCTGATGAAACCGTCGATACGCTCGACGGCGGCCGCAGCCTCCTGGAGGGATGTGGGTCTGTAATCCAGAACGGACCGGTAGTGCGCCTGGCCGAGGTAGTACCTGACAACGCGGGGTGAGGCGAGCTCAAGCATTTCGGCCGGGCTCACTGTGTTGCCAATCGACTTGGACATTTTTTCGCCCTCGTAGGTGACCATGCCGTTGTGCATCCAGAAGTTGGCGAAGTCATCTCCGGCGGCCTGCGATTGTGCCATCTCGTTCTCGTGGTGCGGGAAGCGAAGGTCCAGTCCCCCACCGTGGATATCGAAGCGCTGGCCCAGATATTTGGTCACCATCGCCGAGCACTCGAGGTGCCATCCGGGACGGCCGGCGCCCCATGGTGAATCCCAGCTCGCCGAGCGCGGCTCCCCCTCTTTGTAGCCCTTCCACAAAGCGAAGTCACGGGGATCGCGTTTCCTGCTGATGAATTGAGCCTCGACGTCGGGCGCTCCCTGCATGTCGTCGATATTCTGCCGTGTCAGTGACCCGTACTTGCTCCACGAGCGGACATCGAAATAGACATCACCGGAACCATCGGATGCTGGGTAGGCGTGGCCGCGGTCAATAAGGCGCTGGATGAGGGCATGCATTTCCGGGATGTGGCCCGTGGCGCGGGGCTCGTACGTGGGGCGCTGCACGCCCAGGGAATCGTAGGCGTTCTCGAATTCCTGCTCGTAGCGGTAGGCCAGGGCCCACCACTCCTCCGCCTGGCGCGCCGTTGGTTCCTTTTCCCAGTCGGGTTCGAACGACTGCGCTGACTTGGCCAGGATCTTGTCGTCAATGTCGGTGACATTGCGCACAACGGTGACCCGGAGGCCTCGGAACTCAAGCCAACGGGTCAGCTGGTCGAACGCGATCGCGGACCGGACGTGGCCCACGTGTGGCATCCCCTGGACGGTGGCCCCGCAGTAATACACGCTCGCTTTGCCGTCTTCGAGGGGAACGAAGTCCCGGACTTCGGCGGAGGCAGTGTCATAAAAGCGCAAGGTCACCGCTCCAGATTAGCCGATGACGAGGCCCGCTCCGCCTACTTGCAGTATTGGCCTATCTTGTCGAATTGCACCTTCAGCTGTTGTTGCTGCTGTTGGGTGGTCGCTCCCAGCGAGGACGCCGCTGCCTGGTCCATGATCCCGGCCATAACCTTGATGGGCTCGCCTATTTCCGGCGCCAGTTTGCCTGCAATGTCATGGTAGTGGGCTGCGATCTGCGTGGACTGGTGCTGCTGGTTACCGTCCGGCTTGAAAGTGTCGTTATTCAGGAACTCGCAACTCGCTTTGACGTCCATGGTGGATGCTCCCGCGCAGCCACCGAGGAGGAGCGCCACAGCAGCTCCTGCTGACAGAATCGAAGTAAAGCGCACGACGCCGGTACGCGACTCAGGCATGCGGGTCACCTTCCGTTAAGGTCTGGTTGGTAGCGACGGTAACGGGATTCACAGGGTAAACGAGGGCCGTGGCCATGGCAGAAATCCCTTCGCCGCGTCCCGTAAATCCTAAACCGTCGCTGGTGGTTGCCGTGACGCTGACGGGCGCGTTCGCAGCTTCCGTCAGGACGCGCTGCGACTCTTCGCGGCGGGGCCCGAACTTCGGCCGATTGGCAACGAACTGCACTGCGACGTTCCCGATCTCGAAGCCTGCGGCGCGGACGATCCGTGCGGCTTCCCCAAGAAGGCTCACTCCGGAAGCGCCGGCAAACTCAGGGCGGTCGGTGCCAAAGTGGGTGCCAAGATCGCCTATTCCCGCCGCGGAAAAGAGTGCGTCGGCTGCCGCATGGGCTACGCAATCGCCGTCGGAATGGCCGGATAGGCCTTGCTCGCCCTCCCAAAAGAGTCCGCCCAACCACAGCGGCTGCGGGTCTTCCGCGGGCGCAAACGCATGGACATCGATGCCAATGCCCGTGCGGGGCAGCGGCAGGTTCGCTGGGGAGTTCATCAGCCCTCAACCCAACGGATGCCGAGCGGTCCTTCGAGCAGGCCCTCGGCGATGATGAGGTCCAATGGCGTTGTGATCTTCAGCGACTGGCTGGCACCCTGTACCGCGTGCACCGGGACGCCAAGGAGTTCCACGAGCATGGCGTCGTCGGTGACCGCTGCCGTTTGCGCCCCGCTAAAAGTCCGGGCGGCCTCGTGTGCACGGCGAAGTGTTGCCAACTCGAACCCTTGCGGCGTCTGCACTGCGCGAAGCTCCTCCCGCGGAGCTGTGCCGGTGACCACCTCGGGGGCTATGGAGGCATCCGGACCGCTGGTTCCCGTCACCGTCTTGATGGTGTCGACCACCGGAATGACAGGGATGACGGACAGCGCGCCGGAGGCCAAGGCATCGGCTACCCGCTGGAAAACGCGCTCGGGAGCCAGCGCACGCGCAGCGTCGTGAACGAGGACCAGTTCGGTTCCGTCCTCCAGGGCCGCAATAGCAGCGCGAACGGAGTCCGCCCGGGAGGCTCCGCCGTCGACCACCGTTATTTCGGGGCCACCATCCACAAGGTCGATGGTGAATTCGGCAATCAACTCGCGCAAGGCTGTGTCGCCTTGGGGCACTGCGACGCATACCTGCCGCGCGACGTCGGCAGCTACCACCCCCCGCAGTGCGTGCATCAGAATGGCCTCACCACCCAAAGGAACCTGTGCTTTGGGTATGCCGTAACCGAGGCGCTCGCCAGAACCGGCGGCAACAACGATCACGGCCGAGACGGCGCGCTTGGAAGGAATGCTCATGGCCACAAGCCTACTTTGTGGCAAAAAGAAACCCGGCGGCGCTTCCGCACCACCGGGACTCAATTCTTAGGAAGCCAAGACCTCGTCAAGAACGCTTGCAGCCTTCTCTTCGTCCGTCTTTTCAGCCAAGGCAAGCTCAGAAATCAGAATTTGCCGAGCCTTGGCCAGCATCCGCTTCTCGCCTGCGGAAAGGCCGCGATCGTGATCACGACGCCAAAGATCGCGAACGACCTCCGCCACCTTGATGACATCGCCCGAAGCGAGCTTCTCCAGATTTGCCTTGTAACGACGTGACCAGTTAGTGGGCTCTTCGGTGAACTCGGCACGAAGAACGTCAAAAACGTGCTCCAAGCCTTCTTTGCCCACTACGTCCCGAACCCCAACCAGGTCAACGTTCTCTGCTGGAACTTCAATGGTCAGATCACCCTGAGCCACCTTGAGCTTGAGATACATCTTCTCTTCGCCCTTGATGGTGCGCATCTTGATTTCCTCAATTTTTGCTGCACCGTGGTGAGGGTAAACTACTGTTTCGCCGACCTCAAAAACCATGTGGACTTTCCCCTTTCCCGCAGATTAGTCTATCACGTTTAAGGCATACGACTGGCACCCGGAACAGCGCTTCACCCGCGCCATTACTGGGAAGCAGGCCCACAAAGGGTTCCTCCAAGGTCTTGACGTAGCGGAAGAAAGATGCATCAGTCGGATACGCTCCCGACCGATTCATTCCCGCTATCGACCGTTTCTGGCCGGACGAGCGCGCCATAAAGGCCGCCCGAATCCTTCTTTTGAGGCGTTTGCCGATAGGCTATGGCTGAAAAGTGTTCCAATGACTCTTGAGGAGTAGGTGTCGTGCGCAATACTGCGATGAACCCTGTCCAGCGCGGCAAGCTGGCAATTGCGGCGGCTGCAATCGGCGTCGGTCTTCTGTCCGTTACCGGCTGTGGATTTACCAACGCCCAGCAGACTTCCCACCAGTACTCACCATCTGACGGGCTCAGGGCTGATCTCGGCCAGTTGCAACTGCGCAACATGTTGATTGTTGCCGCAGGCGAGCACCAGCCGGGCCGTGTGATCGGCGCCGTCTTCAACCAGTCCACCTCCGATGCCACCCTGACCATCAGCGGTGCCGACGGCGGCCAAGCTGAAATCCCGGTCAAAGCCAAGTCCGAGACCTACCTGAACGAAGACTCGACCGCCGTCATCTTGAGCAACGCGGGCTCAGCTCCCGGCGGCCTGGCCCAAGTGACGATCCGCAGCGGGTCGGACACGGCCAAGATGAACATCCCCGTGGTCAATGGCACGCTTCCTGAGTACAAGCAGTACTTGCCCACGAGTTCTGCCAGCCCCAGCAGCACATCGTCCTCTTCAAGCACGTCCTCTTCAAGCACGTCTTCATCGAGCACGTCTTCCTCGAGCACGTCCCCCTCGGCAGGCACGACGCCTTCCGCAACCGCGAAGCCGTAGCTCTCGGTCCTGGTCTGAGAGGACCTCGCCTGAGGGTCCTCGCCTGAGAGGTCAGGAAGCAAGGGATACAGCGCACAAAAGGGTCCCGCCGTTGTGAAGTTCACATCGGCGGGACCCTTTTTGCTGTCTATGGTTAGGGCTCGAACTTGTAGCCCAAGCCCCGCACCGTCACCAAGTACCGGGGAACGGAGGGGTCCGGCTCAATTTTGCTACGAAGCCTCTTCACGTGGACGTCCAGGGTCTTGGTGTCGCCAACATAGTCCGAACCCCATACCCGATCGATCAACTGACCACGGGTCAGCACGCGTCCGGAGTTGCGGAGAAGCATTTCGAGCAGTTCGAACTCCTTCAACGGCAAGGAAACCTGCTCGCCATTGACGCTGACCACGTGGCGTTCGATGTCCATCCGAACAGGACCCGCCTGGACCGTGGCGGTGATCAGTTCTTCCGGCTCGCCTTGGCGGCGGAGGACCGCACGGACGCGGGCCACCAGTTCCCGGGAGGAATAGGGCTTGGTGACGTAATCATCGGCGCCGAGCTCCAGCCCCACGACCTTGTCGATCTCCGAATCCTTTGCCGTGAGCATGATGACGGGAACACTGGATCGCTGGCGTAACTGGCGGCAAACTTCAGTTCCAGGGGTTCCGGGCAGCTGCAGGTCAAGCAGGACAAGATCTGCACCGTTGCGGTCAAACTCGACGATGGCATCGGTGCCGTTGTCCACCACTTCGACGTCGAACCCTTCTTTGCCCAAAAGGTAGGACAGGGGGTCGCTGAAGGACTCTTCGTCCTCCACAATCAAAATCCGGCTCAAGCGCTGGCTCCTTGCTCTTGGGCGCTACTGGCGCCCCCTTGTTGGCTTTGCTGCAGGTTTTGCTCCACCGGGCGGGTGGACCGACCCGGCTCCTGGGTGCGCGGACCGCCGTCGTGCTCCCTGTCCTGTGCCTCTGCACCGTCAGGCTCTTGGCCTTCCATCTCCGGGAGGCGAATAGTGAAAGTGGAGCCTTGGCCCGGCTGGGACCAGACGGTCACCTCGCCGCCATGGTTGGATACGACGTGTTTGACGATGCTCAGCCCCAGGCCCGTGCCGCCTGTATGCCTGGAACGTGCCGAATCCACGCGGTAGAAACGTTCGAACACACGTTCTTGGTCCTCGGGCGTCAGGCCCTCGCCTTGGTCCGTGACCGAGATGGCGACGACGCCCTCCCGGGTCCTGACCCCCACACCGACACGCGTGTTCTCGGGAGAGTATCGGATGGCGTTGTCGATCAAGTTGCGGAGGGCAGTAACCAGGAGGTCGCGGTCCCCGAAGACCAAGGAGTCCACGCGACCGCCCACCACGATCTGTATGTCTTTGCTTTCGGCCGGCAGTTGGGACCTGTCGACAGCCTCGTTGATCACCATGTTGATATCAACGGCATTTCCCTGCTGCGCAACGTTGGTTCCCTGCAGGCGGGAGAGCTCGATGATGTCCTGGACCAACGCTGCCAGGCGTCCGGATTCCTTGTGCATGCGTTTGGCAAAACGCCTCACGGCTTCCTCGTCATCCGGAGACGCTTCAAGGGCCTCGGCAAGGAGGGAGATGGCGCCGACGGGGGTTTTGAGCTCGTGGGACACGTTGGCAACGAAGTCGTTACGGATCTCCTCGGTGCGGGTGATCTCGGTGCGGTCGTCCGCCAGTAAAACGATGTACTCCCAGCCGAGCATGGCCGCCCGGACCTGGACCACGATGGTCCCCTTGCCGAGCGGACCGCGCGGGAGCTCGTACTGTTCCTCCAGGATCACGCCATCGCGGCGGACCTTCGCTGTCATGTCCAAGAGTTGCTTGTGGACCACGGTATGCCCGCGAACCAAACCGTAGGCGTAGGCCGCGGGACTGGCCCGGACGACGCCGTCGACCGCATCCACCACCACAAAAGCGCGCCCGACGACGGCGAGCACTTCCGCTGCACCTTCAGGCAGCAGTGGCTCGGTCACGTCAAGGTCCACGATGCTGCGCTGGCGTTCACTGATCCTGAAAGCGAGCACGCCAAAGACGCCCAAAGACAAGCCCACCAGGCCTGCGACGACACCTATAAGCAACGGATCCACGTGTCCAGCTTATGCTGTGTACAGAGGCCGAAGTCATTGATCCGAGCCAAAAACGGTGGGTTCAGCTAACGTTCACCTAAAGGTGTCGAACAGTTCACTGGGCCCTGACACAGTTACTCGTTGGACTACCCATGGTTTTGAAATGCGGCCCGGGACGGGACCGGATTTCCAAGGAAAGGACGCCTTAGTGCGCAAGGTTTTTCAGGAGGAGCTCACCCAGGTAGGTGACGACCTCATCGAGATCTCCAAGTTGGTTCATGAAGCCATCACGAAAGCCACGACGTCCTTCGAAGGCGCCGATGTGGACTTGGCCCAAGATGTCATCGCCGCAGACGCGCGTATCGACTTCCTCCAGAACAGCCTGGATGAGCGGGCAATCGACATCCTGGCCCTGCAGGGCCCGGTGGCAAGCGACCTCCGCATGATCGTTGGTTCGTTGCGTATGAGCGCATCACTTGAGCGCATGGGTGACCTGGCACGCCACGTGGCTCAGCTGGCCCGCCTCCGTTATCCGGCAACCGTTATCCCCGCCTCGCTGACCCAGACTTTCAAGGCGATGGCGCAGCACGACATCGACATCACGGCCAAGGTCACTGAGCTTCTGGAAACGCGTGACCTTGAAGTTGCCCGTGATGTCCTGAAGATCAACATCGCCGTGGATGACCTCCACCTCAGCGTCTTCAAGGCCATCGCCTCCCCGGACTGGAGCGAATCCCCTTCCACCACGGTGGATGTGGCCCTGGCCAGCCGCTACTTCGAGCGCTTCGCAGACCACGGCGTTTCCGTTGCCCGCAAGGTCACGTACCTGGTCACCGGAGAATGGCAGCCTGAGGGCTTCTAGCCTTCCGTATTACAGGCTTATGCAGCCTTATACGGGCTTAACGACGACGACGGCGGCCGGTCACCTTGGTGACCGGCCGCCGTCGTTTGGCTTACTTTTTGCCCTTATTTTTTGCCTTGGTTGGCCACGGCGAGGATGGCCTGCTCTGCTGCTTCGGGGTCCAAGTAGGTTCCACCTGGGTTGACCGGCTTGAAGTCCCCGTCCAGTTCGTACACCAGCGGGATGCCCGTGGGAATGTTCAGGGAGGCAATGGCTTCGTCGCTGATCCCGTCCAGGTGCTTTACCAGCGCGCGCAACGAGTTACCGTGGGCAGTGACCAAGACGGTCTTGCCGGCCTTGAGATCTTCCTTGATGTCCGATTCCCAGTACGGGAGCAACCGGATCAGGACGTCCTTGAGGCACTCGGTGCGCGGCAGGGCGTCGCCGAGGTCTGCGTAGCGGGGGTCATGTGCCTGGGAGAATTCGCTGTCATCAGACAGGGGCGGCGGCGGGGTGTCGTAGCTGCGGCGCCATTCCATGAACTGCTCTTCACCGAACTCGGCGAGGGTCTGGGCCTTGTCCTTGCCCTGCAGGGCGCCGTAGTGGCGTTCGTTAAGGCGCCAATCCCGCTTGACCGGGATCCAGCCGCGGTTGGCCTTATCAAGTGCCATGTTGGCGGTGTTGATGGCACGCTTCAGGAGCGAAGTGTAGAGGACGTCCGGGAGGATGTTGTTCTCAACCAGGAGCTCTCCCCCGCGCACTGCTTCTTCGCGGCCTTGGTCATTCAGGTCAACGTCCACCCAACCGGTGAACAGGTTCTTGGCGTTCCAGTCGCTGTGGCCGTGGCGCAGCAGAATCAGCTTGTAAGTCATGCTTTTCATCCTATCCGAGCGTCGCTATGCGCCGCCGGGCGTTACGTCGGGCAACGGAATCCTGCACCCGGCGATAATGTTGTGGTTGTGGTGCAAAAAGCGGAACGGGTGGGCTCTCCCCGAAGTCGGGGCGGCAAACCGGTTGGAAACATCACCCGCGGAACCACCAACCCCAACCGCATGCGCAGGCTGGACCGCTGGCTCGCCGGTCCGCAGGCGTGGCGGCTGCGCGCCGCCGTCGACCCTCTTGTCGTGGATCTTGGCTACGGCGCCTCGCCGACCACCGCCGTCGAACTCTTTGAACGTTTGCATGCCGTCCGGCCGGATGTCCGGGTGTGTGGGATCGAGATCGAGCCGGACCGGGTCCGCAGTGCACGAGCCCTTGAACGGCCCGGACTCAGTTTCCATCTAGGCGGGTTTGAGCTTCCGGTGGCAGGTAATCCGGTGCTGGTGCGCGCATTCAACGTGCTGCGGCAGTACGAGGAAGCGGACGTCCAAGGGATCTGGAGTTTGGTGCAGTCCCGGTTGGCACCGGGAGGGCTGTTCATCGACGGCACCTGCGACGAGATCGGACGACGCGTCACGTGGGTTGCGCTGGATTCGGAGCGCCCATTGAGCCTTAGCTTCTCGGTGCGGTTCGGCAGCTTCGAACTGCCCTCGGAGGTTGCCGAACGGCTGCCCAAGGCCCTCATCCATCGCAACGTACCCGGGGAACCGATCCATGCGTTCCTGCAGGCCATGGACAAAGCGTGGCTGGACGCGGCCCCCTTGGCATCATTCGGGAACCGACAGCGGTGGACTGGAATGTGCCGTTCGCTGCACGACGCCGGATGGCCCCTTCAGGATGGCCCCGCCCGGTGGCGCCTCGGTGAACTGACGGTGGCGTGGGAAGCGGTAGCGCCCCGGTAAAGGTGGCGAACGGAGCTCCTCCGCAATAGGCCGAACGAGCCCCTCACTACGCCGTATGGTGGAACGAAAGACGCCATATCGGGCAAGCGAGGAAGCGGTGAAGCAGTGCCACATCTGACCATCGACGAATTACTGGCAGAGAGCCGCATAGGGCTCGACCGCGTTCACCCGTCCGACCTTGAACGGGAGATGGCAGCGGGCGCACTTGTCGTTGATACACGCCCGGTAGACCAGCGGAATCGGGACGGCGAGCTTCCGGGGGCGGTGGTCATTGACCGGAACGTTCTCGAGTGGCGACTCGATCCCTCCAGCTCCCACCGGCTGCCGATTGCGGACGACCCCGCTCGGCGCATCGTGATCGTCTGCAATGAGGGGTACAGCTCAAGCCTGGCCGCGCACACCTTGCAACGGCTGGGGCTGACACGTGCCACCGACCTTATCGGAGGATTCCAGGCCTGGGCAGCCCTGCGGAAGCAGTCCGACTAAACGCTGTTTACCAAGGGCCGAGCGCTGTTTACCACGGGCCGTACGGACCGACATTGCGGTTGCCGCCGCTGCCCGCTTCCCGCAGTGCCGGGCGGACATCGGCGAGGTAGACGCTGGCCGCGGTAACGGCCGCAATACCGAACAGCCCCAGGCCGTTGCCCCCGGTCAGGACCGTCAAAGCCCCGACCGCCATCGAAAAGCCGGTAAGGGCCAACCAGAAAGTCTTGGTGCGCTTGGACGCCGCCACGTAAAGCGTGGGGCGGTGGCGCAAGCAATCCACGAACGCCCACAGTTCCAAGGCAAGGGCGACCAGGCCAAGGATGAAGTAGATCCCGTTGGTGACATAGGCGATCAAGAGTTTTCCGTCCACGCCCCAAGCCTAGCTGTCCAGCGACTTCAGCGCCTGCTCGAGGTCAGACCAGAGGTCCTCCACGTTCTCGATCCCCACGCTGAGCCTGACCAGGTTTTCAGGAACGCTGTGCGGCTCTGCCGCGTGCCGGCGTCGTCGTTCAATGAGTGACTCAACGCCTCCCAAGGAAGTTGCCGGCAACCACAGCTGCAGGGCGCGCACCACGTCGTCGGCAGCATCGGCGCCGCTGCGGTGTTGGTCGCCAGCGATCTGGATGCAGAGGATGGAGCCGAATCCCTTCATCTGCTGCTTCGCCCGCTCATGTCCCGGATCTGTTGCCAGGCCCGGGTAGCGAATGGCCTCGACGCGGGGGTGGGTGCTGAGCCGTTCAGCAAGCGTTGCCGCGGAAGCCTGCGAGCGCTCAATCCGGAGCGCAAGCGTACGCAGGCCGCGGAGGGCCAGCCACGCCTCGAACGGCCCGGCGATACCACCGTGGATGATGCGGTGGTGCAGCAGTGTGGCCCTCAGCTCCGGGTTGGATGTCACCAAAGCGCCAAGTACGACGTCGGAATGCCCGGCCAGGTACTTGGTCACCGAGTGAAGTACGACGTCGGAACCTAGTTTGAGGGGTTGTTGAACCAAAGGGGTGGAGAAGGTGTTGTCCGTGACCACGATGGCGCCAACTGAGTGCGCGGCATCTGTCAGCGCGCGGACGTCGGCGATGCCGAGCATCGGGTTTGTGGGGCTCTCCAGCCACAGCAAGTCCGCTTTCTTGCCATTGTCCGGTGCAAGCAGCGCCTTCACGGCGTCCGTGTCCGCGATATCTACGGTGCGCAGCTCCAGGAAGCCTTTCTCGGCGAGCTCCGTGGCCATGACCAAAGAACCTGCGTAACTGTGGGAGGGCATGACCACCACGCCTCCGGCAGGGACCAGCGAGAGTGCCGAACTGACAGCCGCCAAGCCGGACGCGTAAAGCAGGCCGGGAAGAGCCGCGCCCTCCAGGGTTGCGAGGGCTTCTTCGAAGGGGTCCCATGTGGGGTTGGCATAACGTCCGTAACCGCGATCACCGTCACCCAGCTGCCCAGTGCCGAAGTATGTGGAGGACAGGACGATCGGCGGGTTCACCGGTTCATCGTGGGAACGTTCCGGCCGCCCAGCCGCAACCACAACGGTTTCCGGGGACAGTTCGGGGGCTTGCTGCTCGGAGAGGCTCATGTTGCCAGCGTAACCGCGGGCGCGCCTGTGGACGAAAGCCATGACAGACCGTCCAACTCGGTAGTCTAGACGAGTGAGTATTCAGAGCGCAGGTCTTTTCATCGCCTTCGAAGGCGGGGACGGTGCGGGCAAGTCAACCCAGGCCGCCCGGCTCTCTGAAACCCTCGAATCGCGCGGACTCAATGTGCTGCGGACGCGGGAGCCCGGCGGAACGCCCATCGGGGAGAAACTGCGGTCCCTCGTGCTGGATCACGGGCATGGAACCATAGATGCCCGCACCGAGGCCCTCATGTTCGCGGCCGCCCGGGCTGCCCACACGCACCAAGTAATCCGGCCGGCCCTTAAGAACGGCACTGTGGTGATCACCGACCGCTACATAGATTCGTCGGTCGCCTATCAGGGCATTGGCCGCGGGTTGGGTGCCGAGGGCGTCTCCACGCTCAACCATTGGGCCACCGAGGGCCTTCACCCGGACCTGACGGTGCTTCTCGACGTCGACCCTGCCCACGGGCGCCAACGCCGCACCGCCGGCGAGGCCTCCGAAGACCGGTTGGAATCCGAACCTGATGCTTTCCATTCGGCCATACGGCATGCGTTCTTGGACCTGGCTGAGGCAAACCCTTCCCGCTACTTGGTGCTTGCAGCAGATGATGACATGGGGACGCTCGCGGCGCAGATCCTTGCACGGGTGGACTCGCTGTTGTCCGAGCTGGCGCCGCGTGAACACGTTCCGGGCGGGTGCCCATGAGTGTCTGGGACGATCTCCAGGGTCAAGCACCTGTGGTGGAACAACTCCGCAAGGCAGCCCAAAGCGAGTCCGGCCTCACGCACGCGTGGCTTTTCACTGGACCGCCGGGCTCCGGGCGTTCTAATGCCGCCAAGGCCTTTGCCGCGGCGCTGAATTGCGAGAAGGATGATGTCACGCAGCGCGGTTGCGGCGAATGTACGGCGTGCCACACGATCCTGGGCGAGACCCATCCTGACGTGACGTTCGTGCGCACCGAGAAAGTCACCATCACCATCGACGAAGCCCGGTCGCTCGTTTCCAAGGCCGGCGACCGCCCTGCCACCGGCAGGTGGCGGATTGTGGTGGTTGAAGACGCGGACCGCATGGCCGAGCGCACCACCAACGTCCTGCTCAAAGCGATCGAGGAACCCACACCACGCACCATCTGGATGCTGTGCGCGCCCTCGCCGGCGGACGTCCTGGTCACGATCCGTTCCCGGTGCCGTCCGGTGAGCCTGCGCCTCCCGCCAGCCTCCGACGTCGCCGATCTTCTGGTGAGGCGCGACGGCGTCGATCCTGGACTGGCGCAGAAAGCGGCGCGGGCAGCCCAAAGCCATATCGGCATCGCGCGGCGGCTCGCCCGGGACGCCGAGGCCAGGGAGCGCCGCACGGAAACGGTCCGAATACCGCTGGGCCTCAGGGGGGTTACCGCAGCTGTGATGATGGCCGAGAAACTCGTCAAGATCGCCACGGACGAAGCCAACAGCTCCAACGATGAACGCGATGCTGCCGAGAAGATTGCCCTCTTGGCCAACTTGGGGGCACCCGAATCAGGCACATTGCCGCCCTCCATGCGCAGCCAAGTCAAGCAGCTCGAGGACGACCAGAAGCGGCGCGCCAAACGGTCCATCACTGACTCCCTGGATCGGACCCTCACTGATCTGCTGTCGTTTTATCGGGATGTGTTGATCATCCAGTTGGGGAACGCCGTGGACCTGGTCAACGCTGACCTTGGCGCCGAGCTGGCCGATTACGCTGGCCGTTCAACGCCAGAAACCACCCTCGCCAGGATGGACGCGATCAACAAAGCCCGGGTCCGCATTACCACCACCAATGTGGCCCCGCTGTTGGCAGTCGAGTCCATGGCCACAAGCCTGATCCAGCAATAGGAGAATCCATGACGTCCGCACGACGCCGGCCTGCCGGCAACCCCTTTCGGGGCCGGCCTGGCCAGTCCGAAGGCGCCAGTGGGCACCGCAGGACACTGGTTGCCGTGGTCATTGCGCTTGCTTCTGCGCTGGTGCTCAGCGCTTGCTCGCTGCCGTTCCTGCCCTCCCCTACCGCGAAGCCGACCACCAATACTGTTGATCCTTCCGTCGCGGCATCGGCCCCCAAAGGCCTTGAAAGTTTCTACTCCCAAACAGTGCAGTGGGCATCGTGCGATAACGGCTTGCAGTGCGGAACAGTGCGCGTTCCATTGGACTACGCCAACCCCGGCTCGGGCGAGATCTCATTAGCCGTCAATAAGCTGCCGAGCACCGGGAAGAAGCTGGGATCCATCCTGGTCAACCCCGGCGGGCCCGGCGGTTCCGGAGTTGATTTCGTGCGGGACGCCGGCAGCACACACTTCACCGCAAAGCTCCGGTCCAGTTATGACCTTGTGGGTTTTGACCCCCGGGGAGTTAAGCGGTCGGCCCCGGTGAAGTGCATGAGCGACGCCGAGCGGGATGCCGCCCGTGCAAAGGTCTTCCACGAGAACACTGATGAGGGACTCGCAGCTGCGCTGGCCTTCAACAAGTCCACCGCTGAGCAGTGTGCCCAGCAGACAGGGGCCGTGCTGGGACACGTTGATACGGTCAGCGCAGCCAAGGACCTCGACATTTTGCGGGCCATCACCAACCAGTCCAAACTGAACTACCTCGGCTTCTCGTACGGGACGTTCCTGGGCTCCACCTATGCCTCGTTGTTCCCTGACAATGTGGGCCGCGTGGTTCTGGACGGCGCAGTGGACCCGTCCATCAGCAACGCAGAATTGACCGCCGGACAAGCCCGAGCCTTCGAAAAAGCCATCCACACCTACGTTGCTGACTGCCTCCGCCAGAGTTCATGCCCGCTCAGTGGTTCGGTGGATAACGGAGTACAGGAAATCAGGGACCTCATCCAGTCCATCAACCAGAATCCGCAGACCGCCAAGGACGGGCGCCGGGTGACCGTCTCGGACTTCATTAACGGCATCATCCTGCCCCTGTATGACAACCAAAGCTGGCCCGCGCTGACCCAGGCACTCCAAGGCGCACTGTCCGGTGATGTGTCCCAAATGATGCGGATTGCCGATCTCGGTGCTGACCGTGATCCTAATGGGAGTTACACCTCCAACTCGGCCTTCGCGTTCCAAGCTGTCAACTGCCTCGACTATCCGATGATCACGGACACCCCCGGGATGCGCGCGGAAGAAGCAAGCCTCCTGAAGGACTCCCCTACCTTCGGCGAGTTCTTTGCTTACGGCGGGGTGACATGCAAGGACTGGCCCTACAAGAACACGCGGACGCCCGCGCCCGTGAACTACGCAGGCTCGGCCCCGATCGTTGTGGTTGGCACCACGGGTGATCCCGCAACCCCTTATGAGTGGGCGCAGTCATTACGCAAGCAATTGGGAAACGCTTCCTTGGTCACCTGGCAAGGCGAGGGGCACACAGCTTACGGTCGCTCGAATTCCTGCGTCAGCTCCGCCGTCGACAACTACTTCATTGACGGAACCCTCCCGCAGGACGGCGTCAAATGCTAGCTGGCCCGGTGGTCCCTGTTCCTTAAGGAACCGCGTTGGGGGCACTGGTGACACTGGCAGCAACACGATCTACCATGTACACGTCGGAAAGACTGATGAAGGACACGCTGCTGGCGATAAAGCAGCAACCACACTGACATTCGCAATCCCGAAGGCCCCACCGGCACCATTTTCCAGCTGTCGATTCCCGGCCGCTGAAAGTCAGCAAGGAAACCGCCGCGGGGGCCAGGCGACACGTTCAACAGGTACGAATGTCATGCGGAAAAATCCATATCTCAGTTTCGGTCTCGCTGTGATTCTTGCCATGGCCTACGGAGTCATGGTTGGCGTGTCCGGACCGGCCGCCGCAGCAACCCTGACCCTGCCGGACATGCAGATCCTGGTCCCTCCCAACCTGATATCCATCGGCGTGGACCCTGCCACGAACCACCCGATGCTCCGCTTCACGCACATCACGTGGGACGCAGGAACCGGCCCGTTCGAAATAGACCCCACCTATAATTCGGCTACCGGAACGTCCATGTTCGTCCAAGCCCTCTACAACAGCCCAAGCCCGGGCGTTTGGGCTCGTGATCACACTGTTCCGTTGGCTGCCGACGGGATCTTCAACGCACCAAGCGATTACCAGTTCCCGCTTACCAGGTTCACGCTGAATTCCGTCAACGCAGACGGCTCAATCGGTGCAACAGCAGCCACAAGTCCTAAGGTCGATTACTGCATCACCGGTGACAATCGGGTTGGAACCGTTCCCAACTCTCCGACCACCACGTTCATCCCCCAATCGAATTGCACGGATCCCACCAAGCCTCTTGGCTGGTCTG
Source organism: Arthrobacter sp. efr-133-TYG-104 (assembly GCF_030208915.1). Lineage (NCBI taxonomy): Bacteria > Bacillati > Actinomycetota > Actinomycetes > Micrococcales > Micrococcaceae > Arthrobacter > Arthrobacter sp. efr-133-TYG-104. Next base: position 19,535 of record NZ_JARVTA010000031.1, on the reverse strand, counting down.
TGGGCTGGGGAGACCAGTACGACCAAACCGACGCCGGACAACCAATCGACCTCAACGGCATCGCCAACGGAAGGTACATCCTTCGCGCAGTAGCCGACCCCCTGCACGTGCTCACCGAAAGTGATGCCACCAACAACGTCACGGACACGGTATTGGACATCAGCGGAAGCAACCCAAAGGTGATTCCGCCCAACGTGACGGTAACCAGTCCGACGTCGGGCGCGTCCCTTTCCGGCACGGTGACCCTCTCCTCCAATGCTGCCGCGACGTCCCCCGCCACAGTTTCCTCTGTCCAATTCCTTCTTGACGGCCTTCCGCTGGGTGCTCCCATAACCGTGGCGCCGTACACCTACTCGTGGTCTGTGGGCAGCACCGCCCCCGGAGCGCACTATCTCAGTGCCCGCGCAACCGATACCACAGGGAACTCCGGTACAGCTCCCGTAGTACCGGTCTCGGTGCGGAGCCAGTCCACGGGGCTGGCCGTTGATCAAAGCATCCAAACGCAAGGAACAGGTGCGTTGTCAACGGCCGCCTTCTCCACCGCTGCAGCGGGAGAAACACTCATCGCGGAAGTCGCTTCCGACGGCGGTGCCACGGGATCGCAGTCGGTCACCGTCACCGGAGCGGGGCTTGCTTGGAGCCTGGTCAGGAGGAGCAACTCACAGCACGGCGACGCCGAAATCTGGAGCGCAACGGCGGCAACGGTGTTGAACGGGGCAACGGTAACGTCCACGCCTGCCCAACCCGGATATTCCCAGCAACTCACAGTCCAGAGCTTCATGAATTCAGGCGGGATTGGCGCATCGGGATCAGCGGGAGCCGCATCCGGGGCGCCGTCGGTGAGCTTCGCTTCGACGTCCGCCGGTTCTTTAACCTACGCGGTTGGCCAAGACTGGGATCATGCAACAGCGCGAACGCCCGCATCCGGGCAGCAGCTGGTTACGCAATGGATCAACACGGCAACCGGGGATACGTTCTGGCTGCAGACAAGCACCGCGACGACTACCGCTGCCGGGCAAACCGTAGTGATGAGTGACACTGCGCCCACCGCGGACGAGTGGAACATGGCAGGAATCGAAGTCATTCCCGGGGCGGCCAGCCCGCCACCACCCCCGCAAGACACCACTCCGCCCAGTGTCCAGATCACCAACCCGACCCCTGGACAGACTGTGTCCGGCACCATCACGGTAGCTGCGAATGCCACCGACAATGTCGCGGTCTCGTCAGTGCAGTTCCTGCTTGATGGCCAGCCATTAGGTAATCCCGTCACCGCCGCGCCTTATGCCACCAGCCTCAACACCACCACGACTACCAATGGAGCCCACACCTTATCGGCAAAAGCGACCGACCCGAGCGGCAACGTGGGCTCAGCCGCCGGGATCGCCGTCACTGTCCAAAACCCGACGCCGCCCATGACCTGCTTCGTCCTGCAAACCAGCGTCACGGCTCGTGGAACAGGGACAGTTCAAACAGGGGCGTTCAGCACTGTTATTTCGGGAGAGGTGCTCCTTGCATTCGTGTCCATGGATGGCCCCGGGGGAGCGGCTGGCCAGTCAGCAACGGTCTCCGGAGCGGGCCTAACCTGGAAGCTCGTGGGCCGGGCCAACTCCCGGTCCGGGGACGCTGAAATCTGGACCGCAACCGCCTCCACGGTGCTCCACAACGTGACGGTGAGGTCCGCACCCGCCAAGGGTGGTTATGCGCAGGACCTGACGGTTGTCGCTTTCGAGGGTGCCACCGGAACCGGGGCAGTCTCCACGGGTGGTGCGGCCAGCGGGGCGCCGACCCTTACCGTCACGACGCGGGTGGCCACCTCACTGGTACTGGCTGTGGGCCATGATTGGGACAAGGCCGTCGCCAGGACCCTTCCCACGGGCTTTGCCATGCTGGATCAATGGGTGGATACCGCCCATGGCGACACCTCATGGAGCGAGTACACCAATCAAGCAACAGGTCCTGCCGGGACTCCAGTGAAAATCGGGGCTACCGCGCCTACATCGGACCAATGGAACATGGCCGCAGTGGAGCTGCTCAATTCCGGCTCCTGAACCTAAACGCCGAACGATCCGTAGCCGGCTCCCCGGGCCCCGGAACACCCGTCGGGCTCGTTTTGACCCGGGCGGCGTAGCTCTATTACAGTGGTGTCTTGCGTGATCAGCCGGGAAACCGGGGAAAAGCGCGGTGCTTCCTTAGCTCAGTCGGTAGAGCGTTTCACTCGTAATGAAAAGGTCATCAGTTCGATTCTGATAGGAAGCTCAGAGAAAAATCCCCGCAGGTTCAGATGAACCTGCGGGGATTTTTGTTAGGAGCCCAACGGCCCCATAAGCCTGCTACGCCGGATCTGCCAGTTCCCAGTCCTTGACGTCCGCCAAGGGAGCAAACACGGAGGGGTCCAGTTCCCCCAACCCTTGGTTGCTGCGGACCAACTGCGGCCAGTTTCGATTAGCCAAAGCGGCTTTGCCAAGGGCAATAACGTCGGCTGAGCCGTCCGTCACCATGGACACTGCAGTGACCGGATCATCGAGCTGGCCATTGGCAATCACGGCTACGCCCGAGTACTTCCTGGCCAACGCAGCGAGTGTTTCCGCTGAATCCGCGAACGCCGGTTCAGTGGCGCGATACTCGGTAGTATGGACGAAATCGATGCCGGTGTCCCCCAGCATCGCGAAGATGACCTCGGCTTCCTCCACCCCTCCGCGCCACTTGTGGGCGTGGTCACTGACCTTGGACTGGGAGATTCGGATCCCCACTGTCATGGCCGGGCCAACAGCTTCGCGAACATCGCGGCAGATTTCGGCGGCAAACCGCACCCTGTTTTCCGGGGAGCCGCCGTACTGGTCCTCACGCTGGTTCAAATAGTCCGTGAGGAACTGATCCAGCAGGTACCCGTTGGCACCATGGATCTCGACGCCGTCGAAGCCTGCCTCTTGTGCGCGCAGTGCCGCCTGGACGAAGCCTTCCCGGACTTCCTTCATCTGGGCCAGAGTCAGCGCCGCGGGAACGCGATATGGACCTTCACCGCGGTAGAATCCCAGCTGCTCCCCCTTCGGGGCCACAGCCGACGGCCCCACGGAGGAGCCAACAAACCGATTTCCCTGGCTCTGCGCTCCGGCATGCATCAGCTGGGCGAAGATCTTCGAGCCCGCAGCGTGGACGCCGTCGACAACCCTGGCCCAAGCCTGTGCCTGCCCTTGGGTTGCGATGCCCGGCTGGTGGAGGTAGCCCTGGCTGTGGGCAGTGTCCGGATAGATGCCTTCGGTGATCAGCAGGCCGAAACCACCCCGGGCGAACCGCTGGTAGTAGGAGGCCATCCTTTCCGTGGCATGCCCGTCCTCCGTTGCGCTGATTCGCGTCATGGGTGCCAAGGCAACCCGGTTGTCCAGCTCGGTGGTGCCGATACGGATAGGTGACCAGAGAGGGGTGTAATCAGTCATAAAGTTCTCCTTCGGAGTGATCGGGTGATGCCGCTGCGTCCGCAGAGGCACCAAATGCCCGGGCTACGAGCGCAGGCAGGCCCGCGTTGGCTGGATCAATTGCGTGTGCCTGCCCGCGCTTGACCAAGTGGTCGATAACCGAAGCATTGGTGAAACAGCCGAGCACAGCGGAACATAGTTCTTCGACGGTCCGGCACTGGGCGGAGGCCCCGGAGGGACCCTTCATCATCCAGCCGTCTGCAAGGGCAGTAACTTTTGGAGCCCCCGGGAGGCCTGTACAGACCGCGCTGATCGTAGCGGCCACAATCAGGTGTTGCCGCATGGTCCGCACCGGCCCGAGGATCGGGTCGGCAACGATTGTCCTTCCACAGGCACCGCACATGTCGTTCCCCCTTCTTTTCGTTCCGGTTTTCGATCTCGCTCTTTAGGCCCTACGGCATGACGTCGCCGGAGTTGGGCCCCAGCGTTTGTCCGACGAAAAGATTGCCGCCCGGATCGCTTGCCAGCAACAAGGCTGCAGGGGCTACTTCCTCTGGCGTCCCAAAGCGGCCGAGGGGAAGTTCGGCGCGTTTAGCTGCTTTCCAGCTTTCCGAGATGCCCGCCACCAATGGCGTTTCAATCGGGCCCGGGGCGATGCAGTTGACGAGCACATTGTCCGCCGCTGTTTCCAAGGCCAGGGCTTTGGAAAGACCAACCACACCAGCCTTCGCAGCACTGTAATGGGTCAGCCCCACCCCGCCCTTGATGGCCAACTGGGAGGCGATATTGATGATGCGGCCCCACTTCCGCTGCCGCATCTCCCCCACCACCTCCCGGCAACAGAGGAATACCCCGGTCAGGTCCACCGTCAGGGTCTCATTCCAGGTGGACAGGGACATGTCCTCAAGGGGAGACTCCGTCAAAAGTCCTGCGCTGTTGACCAGGACATCGATTTCGCCCAGTCTCTCCCGTGCCTCGGCGAAGGCAGACCGTACGCTGGCTTCGTCGGCAACGTCCACGCGGATGACGCTTTCGCCTCCGGCCCTGTCCAGCACCGCCACCCGGTCCCCGTTGGCCATGAAGGCCTCGGCGATGGCCTTACCGATCCCGCTGGAACCGCCTGTGACAACCACTCCCCGGCCCTTGCCGTCCGGGACGCTCCCGGACGGCCGGCCAGCGCCGTCAGTCAACGTGTCCATGCTGTCCTTTCCTTCTCGGGTCACGCCGTCAGGCCCGCATCTTGACGGTCAGTCCGCCGTCAACCACCAGTGCCTGCCCCGTGATGTAGCGGGAGTCGTCGGAGGTGAGGAAAGCGATCACGCTGGCCACTTCCTCCGGTGTTCCCACCCTGCCCCACGGGATATCGTTTCCGGCCCGTTTCAGCCCCTCCGGACCCAGCGAATTCACAGGGTCCAAGGACTGTGGGGTTTCGATGAGTCCCGGGATAACGGCATTGGCCCGGATCTGCCGCGGACCGAGCTCCACGGCCACACTCCGGACCAGCCCCAGGACGCCGGCCTTTGCGGCGGCATAGTGGGCGTGCTCCTCCCACCCATAGACGCCGCCGGCGATGGACGAGACAGCAACCAGCGCTCCGCCGTCGGACATTCTCTCCGCACCTGCGCGCAGCGTGCGCAGCACGCCGGTGAGGTCCACGTTGAGCATGTCATGCCAGCGCTCGTCCGACATCTCGCTGAGGGAGGAATTGCGCAGGATTCCGGCGTTGGCGATGGCGATGTCCAGCCGGCCGTACTCGTCCACGGCCCGCTGCGCCAGGGCGTCCACGGACTCAGTGGTGCGGACGTCCACTTCATGGATCACAGCTTCACCGCCGGCCTCCTTGACCAGGCGGAGGGTTTCCTCGGGATCGTGGGGGTCGCCGGGAAAGGTGCCAATGACGGACACTACTTTTTGGCGGGCGTAGTGGACGGCCAGGGTCCGTCCGATGCCGCTGGCAGCGCCGGTGATAATGGCGGCTTTTTGGTTAGACGTCATGCGGGTGATCCTCGCTCAAGGCTTCAACGGGTGGTTTGGCTGCGATCATCAAGAGTCCGGAGACTAGGGTGCCGAGGGCACCGACCCAGAGGGCCGCACTGCCGGTACCGGCGACGGCTGCGATGGCGGTAAAGATCGCACCACCGATGATGGTTCCGGGCTGGCTCATGGCACCAATGAAGGCGGTACCCGTGGCCCGGCAGCTCACCGGGTAGCACTCGGCCATGAAGTACTGGATGGCAGCGTACGGGCCCACGAGGAAGAACAGCCCGGCGCCGTAGGTCAGGATGATCATGAACGGGCTTGCCGCGATGGGGCTCAGCATGATGGAGAAGCAGATGCCGGAGATGATCCAACCACCGATGATGGTCCGCTTACGGCCGATTTTGTCCCCGATCCAGCCGTGGAAGACATAGCCGAAGTACGCCAGCAGGTTGATGACGATCAGCATCCAGAAAGCATCCGAGAGCTCCACGCCCTTGGCGTTCTTCAGCACCGAACTGCCGAGGACGCTGAAGATGGTGATACCGAAGAAGTTCACGATCCACGCGATCGAGAAAACGATGGTGTTCCGGCGCAGTTGGGGCTCCCAGATGCGCTTCAGCGGGGCTGCTGAGGAATGCTCGACGCCGTAGGCCTTGGCGAGTGAGTGCGCTTCTTCGGACCTCCCGCCCTTTTCCAGCTCGGTGAGCTTGTGGTGCAGTTCAAACTGCGGGGTTTCCTTGAGCTTCCGGGCAATGGTCCAGACGATGATGGCTGCGGGAATGGTGGCCATCAAGTACAGGGCGCGCCATCCCAGGGAAGGCAGGAAGGCAAGTGCCAGCGCGCTGGCCAACAGGAAGCCCAGGGGCCATCCGCCTTGGATGAAGGAGTAATGGAACCCGGGGCGCTTGCGCTTATCGGCAACCTCCGTGACCTGGTACACCTCGTTCATGTAGGTGGCGTTCACGGCTTGTTCGGAGAAGCCCAGGCCGCCAAAGGACCGGACTACTACCAGGAGTGCGTTGCTGAGGACCGGAATGCCGGTGGGAATCGCAGCAGTCAGGGCGGAGACGACGGCGGTTCCACCGATGGTGCTCATCATGCCTTTGCGGCGTCCGAGCCTGTCGATGACGGGGCCGATACCAAAGCAGACGATCGCGGTACCGACGGCGATCCATGTGTTGATGGCATATGCCTCCGTGGCGGACCAGCCGAATTCCTGCTGCATGGCAGGCAGCAGGGTGCCGAACAGGCCGTAGTCGAAGACGGCCACTGTCCAGGCCAGCAGGGCGAGGACTGTGGCGGTGGTGGTGTGGCGCTTGGAGAAGATGGGGAAACGGCGCTTCTCGTTGGGGCGGGGCTGCGACAGGTCAACAGCTGGTTCTTGGATGGTCATGACTTGCTTTCCTTACGAGGGCTGCGGGAGATGAAGGAGTCTGCGATCTGGTCGAAGGTGAGCCAGCTGACGCCGTCGTGGGAGTTGATGTGTTCGATCAGGCGTTCGAGCATGAGCAGGACCTGGGGGCGTCCCGATACGTCCGGGTGAATGGTCATGGTGAAAACAGCTTGGTCCATTTCGCGGTAAACCCAGTCGAACTGGTCACGCCACATCTGCTCGATATCGCGGGGATTGACGAACCCGTGGGAGTTCGGGGACGCCTTGATGAACATCATGGGAGGCAGGTCATCGAGGTACCAGTTGGCTGGTATCTCCACGAGGTCCGTTTCCTGTCCGCGCTTGAGGGGTTCCATCCACGTCTCGGCGTCCTTGGTGTAGTCGATCTTTTTCCAAGAGTCACCTACCCGTACGTAGTAGGGCTCAAAGTCACGGTGCATCAGGGAGTGATCGTATTTGATGCCCCGCTCTAGGAGGATTTCGTTGGTGACAGGAGAAAATTCCCACCACGGCGCAACGTAGCCTGTGGGCCTGCGACCTGACACCTTCTCGATCAGTTCGATCGAGCGGTCCAAGATAGCGGTCTCCTGTTCCCGAGTCATGGCAATCGGGTTCTCGTGCGAATATCCGTGCACGCCGATCTCGTGACCGGCGTCGACGATCATCTGTGTCAGTTCCGGGAACGTCTCGATCGAATGACCGGGCACGAACCAGGTTGCCGGGAGGTTGTATTTCTGGAACAAGCGGATCAGGCGAGGTCCCCCCACTTCGCCGCTGAACAGGCCGCGGCTGATGTCACACGGGGAGTCCTCTCCTCCATAGGATCCGAGCATGCCCGCCACTGCGTCTACGTCAACGCCGAAGGCGACTTGAATGTCCTTAGCCATGAGATTTTCCTTTCACAATTGTTGAGTCGGGGTGCTTTTGGGGTGTCAGGCGGAAGGTTTGGGGGGCCTCCCTCGGTGGGCGAAGATTTCACTGATCCGCTCCGGGCCGGTGTTGATCCGGAGAAGGAGGTTGAGCAGGATCAGCGCCTGCGACGGCCGCAGATGGCCGGAGCCGATTGCTCCGGCGGCACGGAGGTCTTCACCGCCGCCGCCGGCACCGTAGATCGGGACTACAGGTCCGGCGTCCACGCGGGTGCTGGTGATAACCACGACGCCGGCCGCCACAGCAGCCGCTACTTCGGAACAGAGGCTGGGGTTCGCATTGCCGCTTCCCGTGCCTTGCAGGACGATGCCTGTCGCTCCGGCTTCAAGGGCGGCGCGCATCAGGGTGGCGTCGGCGCCGGGATAGGCGGCAACGAGGTCGACGCGCGGACAGGTTCCGTCAGGTTCCGGCAACGGCAAAGGCTCAGGCCGGCTGCCGCCGTCGAGCATTGCTACCGTTCCTTGGGCACTGACGCGGCCCAGCGACCCGAAATCGGGGTTCGCAAAGGCATCAAGCCGAAGGGTCTGGCTTTTGCGGATCCCGGCTGCGGGAAAGATGCTGCCGGCAAAGTGAACCATGACGCCCTTACCCCTCCCCTCCTTTGAACCCGCGACGGCGATGGCGCGGGCCAGATTATCCGGCCCGTCGGGAGCTTCCGAGTCAGCAGCACGCTGCGAGCCCGTGAAGACGACCGGGCGCACGTCGTCATGGGTCAGGTCGGCGAGGAAAGCTGTCTCTTCCATGGTGTCCGTTCCGTGGGTCACAACGACACCCAAGACGTCGGGATCTTTGAGGACATCTTTGATGGTGGCGCAGATCCTGAGCATGTCCGCGAAGGTGAGCAGATAGGACCCCTTCTGGAACACGTCCAATACCCGGACGGGGTGGGAGGTCGGTGAGCCCATGGCTTTGAACACCTCGGCCCCCGTATCGGATGCGACAGCCCCGCCTGCCCGGGACGCGCGCGACGAGATGGTGCCTCCCGTGGCCAGCAGCACGACGTGGGCGCCGGTAACAGTCATTTCAGCTCCGTTGGTTGCTCTGCGGCCAGCAACCCAATCGTTTGGGTAACTTTCGCGCATTAAGGGAAGGGGCAAGAGTGGTGAACGGCGCCGGGGGTGTGGCACCTTATGGTCTGCCCGTTACCCAATCGTTTGGGTAACGGTGAAAACGACTATAGAATGTGAAGGGGATCACGTCAAGAGGTGCCCACAAGGCCGTCTGTAACAGACCTGGGCTACAGTGATGCCGGTGGGCGGGAGAGGGACATGAAAGAAAAGGCCGACGGCGACGCTGCGGTCACGTTGAAGGATCTGGCACGGGAGCTGGGCGTTCATCCGTCCACGGTTTCCCGGGTCCTGCATTCCGGGTCCGACGTAGCCAAGGGAGCAGCATCCGCTGCGACGGCGGCGCGCGTCCGGGAACTGGCCCGGAAGCTCGGCTACTCCCCCGATCCGCAGGCCGCCAGCCTTCGGACCAGGCGGACCAAGTTGCTCGGCGTCATCGTCCCGCGGCTCTCGGACCTGGTCCTCGCAATCATGTACGAGGGCATCGACGCGGCCTCAGCGCAGGTGGGTTACTCCGCTTTCGTGATGAACTCGCGCGACGACCCCGAAGAACAGCGACGGAAGATTGACCTCATGCTTGCCCGCAGGGTGGACGGCCTGATCATTGGCGACGCCCATCTGGACAGCAGCCTCCTCCAGGAACTTACTGACCGGAAGGTTCCCTTCGTGCTGATGAACCGCCGGGTGCCCGGCTACCCATCTGCCACGTGTGACGACGTCGTTGGCGGTGAACTCGTGGCTGCTCACTTGTGGGAAATGGGCCACCGGCAAGTGGCGGTCATCGCGGGCGAACCGTATGCGAGTACCGGCGTCGACCGTACAGCCGGATTCCTGGACCGCTGGCGGTCACTGGGTGGCACCATTTCCGACGACGACGTGGTGCTGTCCAGGTTCGATACGGCAGGTGGCCGCGAGGCCGCAGAAAAAATCCTCGCGAACAGCAAGATCTGCCCCACCGCCATCTTCGCCGTCAACGATTTCGCAGCAATTGGCGCCATGGGCGCTTTGCGCTCCCGTGGCCTCGCAGTCGGAGAGGACGTCGCGGTAGTGGGCTACAACGACACGTCCTTGGCGGCCGAGCTTCCCGTCCCGTTGACTTCGGTCCATTCCCCCATGGAGGAGATCGGACGGACGGCAGTGCAGCTCATGCAGGCCGTGCTCAGGGGCGAAAAACCCGAGCCGGCAAGGTTGAAGCCAACGCTGCGGGTGCGGGAAAGCAGCGCTGCCAAGGCGCCATCGATGGTCGATTAAGGCGGTCGTCACTTAACCAAATGCGCCCCGCGCGCAACCGAATGGTTGCATGCGGGGCGCCTTTAGTTTGCGCTGAACGGTGCTTAGGCGAAGTCGGAGACTGCAGGATCGGGGCCGATGCGGCCTTCGGTGCCGCGGTCCAGGCTGCTGATGGCCTCGACGTCGGTTGCGTCCAAGGTGACGTTCAAGGCAGCGAAGTTCTCCTGGATCCGTGACTCAGTGACGGACTTGGGAATGACGACATTGCCGATCGCCAAGTGCCATGCGATGACAACCTGTGCCGGTGTGGCACCGTGCTTCTCAGCGATCTCCGCAATAGTGGCGTTCTCCAGAAGTTCGCCACCCTGTCCGAGGGGGGACCAAGCCTGAGTCAAGATGCCCTTGGAGGCATTGAACTCGCGGAGGTCGGCCTGGTTGAAGAACGGGTGCAGTTCAACCTGGTTGATGGCCGGAACGACCCCGGTTTCATCGATGATGCGCTCCAGGCCCTCCTTAGTGAAGTTGGAAACGCCGATGGACTTGACCCGGCCGCGCTTCTTGAGCTCGATCAGGGCCTTCCAGGTGTCGACGTACTTTTCCTGCTTGGGCTGCTGCCAGTGGATAAGGTATAGGTCCAGTGTCTGGATTCCGAGGCGGTCCATGGAAGCTTCGAAGGCCTCCAGCGTGGACTCGTAACCCTGGTCGGCGTTCCACAGCTTGGTGGTGATGAAGATTTCCTCAGCAGACAGGCCGGAGGACGCGATGGCACGGCCGACGCCGGACTCGTTGCCATAGATCTTGGCGGTGTCGATGTGGCGGAAGCCGGCTTCGAACGCTTGACGCACCACTTTTTCGGCTACATCGTCTTCAACTTGCCACACCCCGTAGCCGAGCTGGGGAATGGTGTTGCCGTCGTTGAATGTAAGTGTGGGAGAGGAAGTCATGCTCCCATAGTGCCAGCAGTGGTTGCCTCAGGCACCCAGGATTGTCCTTATCAGCTATCCGCTTAACTCCTTGTAAAAACGGAATAACCGCGCACGCTCGTAGTTGCTAACGCCCCCCTTTAAACCTAGCCTCGGAGTTGGCGCTCAGCGTCCTCGACTTGTTCGTACACCGACTCCAAGCGACGCCGGACAGACAATGCGCCCACGGGCACCGGACCCACCGCAAGCCGCAACATGGCGGCAGCCTCTGCCGTAGTGGCCAGCGAATTTCCGGCTTTGGACAGGGCCCGGTGCACACCGGCGAGCGGCCCCGGGACGTCCAGCCCATCACTTGGAGAACGCTTCTGGGCCTCCACACAAATAGACCTGACACGTGGGGATAATTCAGCGAGCTCGTTGGCAATTACTAAAAGTTCGCCATAGAGCTGTTCATCGTCTACGCCCTCCAAGACCTGGTGATACCGATCCAACCCTCGGTGAAAGCGGTCGTGGGCCCTGCGCCAAATACCCTTGCCGAGCTCGAGATCATCTCTCCGCCCTTGCCGGACGGCCCCAAAGAAACCCATGCGCCAGCTCAGAGGTACTGGCCAGGGCCGTGGTCCGGATCCTCCGGGCGCCCTCGCGGCGCGGTGCCCGGAGCGCCGGGAGCAGCTGCGCGCTGGGGCTGGCCGTTCTCGCCGATGACGATTCCGGGCGCGATCACCGTGCCCGGTGGGAGCTGGCGGAGTTGCATTTGGGCGGCTGCGTGCTCCTGGGCGGCCTGCTGAGCCGCTATGGCCGCCTGGATTCCGTGGAAAAGCCCTTCGAGCCATCCCACAAGCTGGGCCTGCGCGATGCGCAGCTCTGCATCGCTGGGGGTGGTTTCCTCGGGAAAAGGCAACGTGATCCGCTCCAGCTCTTCGATCAACTGCGGCGCCAGTCCGTCCTCGAGTTCCTTGATGGAGCGTTCGTGGATCTCGGCCAAGCGACCACGTGCGGCGTCATCCAACGGGGCACTCTTTACCTCTTCAAGGAGCTGGCGGATCATGGTGCCGATCCGCATGACCTTTGCCGGTTCGTCCACGAGTTCTTGGAGGGTAGCGCCATGCGGCCGCTCCACGGGTGCTTCGGCATCCACGGGAGTGCCTTCCACGGGGGTGTCGTCCGAAGCCTCATCCGCAGGCTGAATGTTGTTCAGATCGCTCATTGGTTCATACTCTCATGTGGTTCGCGCGGTCCCGGAGCCGAGGGGCAATTTTGGACTTCGTCCGTAGCGAAAGGCCCGGAACTACTGGCCGCCTCCCGCTTGGAATTGGACCATCCGCGCCTCGCACAGGTCCAGCCAACGCACCTCAGCCTCGGCTTGGAATATCAGCGAATCCAGGACGAGGAGCCATGCCGTATCCGCGGGTCGCTGGTTTGCACCGACCGACTTCCTGGACTGCGTATGTTCCTGTAGCGCCCTAAGGGATGCTTCGCGTTGGGATTGGATGACGGCAGAAACATCCACCCCGGGCATTGTTACAGCGAGCGCGAGTTTGATGGCGATCTCGTTCCGGGGCGGATTGCCCCGGTCCACCGCACCCGAGAACCAGGCCCGGACTTCCTCAGCCCCCGCCTCGGTGAGGCTGTAGATGACATGGCCACCGCCGTCGTCGCCCTCTTTTGTGACTAAGCCGTCCCGCTCCAACCGGTCCAACGTGGTGTACACCTGTCCGATATTCAGCGGCCACGCTGCACCGGTCCGATCCTCGAACTCGAGGCGTAACTCGTAGCCGTAACGCGGTTGGCCGTGAAGCAGTGCCAGCAGGCTGTGCCGGATAGACATGGTGCTCCTTGCTGCCTTGGGACGGACGGATCAGAGAAGCAACAGCACCTTGCCCATGTGCTCGCCGCTATCGAAGTATTCGTGGGCCTGGCGGACCTGCTCCAACGGGAAAGTCTTCGCCACGAGGGGCTTGATACGCCCGTCGGTGAGCATTGGCCATACAACCTCGCGGACGGCAGACATGATGATGCCTTTTTCCGCCACCGGACGCGGACGGAGGGCGGTGCCGATGACGGCGGCGCGCTTGCTGAGGAGCTGCCCAAGGTTAATCTCGGCCTTGGTTCCCCCTTGGAGGCCGATGATGACCAAGCGGCCGTAGTCGGCGAGCGCATCGATGTTTTGTTGTAGGTATTTGGCACCCACGACGTCGAGGATCACATCTGCGCCTTTGCCTCCGTTGGAGGCTTTGAGGCTTTCGGGGAAATCCTCGTCGGTGTAATTGATGGCGATATCGGCTCCGAGGAATGCTTTGGCTGTACTGACTTTTTCGTCTGTCCCGGCCGTTGTTGCAACGGTAGCTCCGTACGCTTTGGCCAGCTGAATGGCCATGGTGCCGATGCCGCCAGTGGCACCGTGGATAAGGACCGTCTCACCGGGCTGCAGCTGGGCTGTCATGATGAGGTTCGAGTACACGGTCGCTGCGACTTCAGGGAGGGCCGCTGCCGTGATCAGGTCCACGCCTTCGGGAATCCGAAGGACCTGTTCGGCCGAGACCGCAACCTGTTGGGCGTACCCGCCACCGGCGAGCAGGGCCACCACCTTGTCCCCAAGGGAGAAGGCCTTGGTCACGCCGGGACCGAAGGCCGCGATCCGGCCCGATACTTCAAGGCCGGGGATGTCCGAGGCGCCCGGAGGCGGCGGGTAGAAGCCGCGGCGCTGCTGGACATCGGCCCGGTTCAGGCCGGTGGCGACGACGTCGATCAGCACCTCGCCGTTGCCCGGCACCGGAGCGGGGACTTCCCGAATGTCGAGGACCTCGGGCCCGCCAGGCTCTGAGATGTAGACGGCTTTCATGACGAACTCCCGGTTTCTTGCTTGTGCTCCCAGCCCTGGGGCAGGGACTGGTACGGGCTGTTTTGGTACAGCCAACTCCCTATGAAAGACTACTAGGCAGGGAAGGTTGTCCGAGCGGCCTAAGGAGCTGGTCTTGAAAACCAGTGTGCGGTAACCCCGTACCAAGGGTTCAAATCCCTTACCTTCCGCCAATGCAGTGCCCCGGGTTCCAACCCGGGGCACTTTTGCGTTTTCATTGAAAGTGTCAGACCCCCCGCATAGTCTTCTCAGTGTCTCCACCATCTTCGGATACCGCCGAATTTCGGCACCAGAACAACAACGGGAGCTTGACATATGCCTACCCCTGATATCACCTCCGGCGCTCCATGCTGGATCGACCTCATGACCACCGATACGGAGAAGGCGAAGGCTTTCTATTCAGCCCTCTTCGGCTGGACCTATGAAACAAGCGACCAGGAAACCTACGGCGGCTATATCACCGCTTCCAAGGATGGCCGCTTGGTTGCCGGCATTATGCAGAAGCAGCAAGACATGGGCGGTATGCCCGATCTCTGGTCCACCTACCTGCGCACGGACGATATCAAAGCCACCACCGAAGCCGCCGCCGCGAACGGCGGCCAGGTGTACATGGAACCCATGGACGTCCCCGAACAAGGTTTCATGGCTATGTACGCGGATTCATCCGGAGCCTCCGTTGGTGCCTGGCAATTTGGGCAGATGAAGGGCTTCCAGCTTGCTGCGGAGTCCGGCGCTCCGGCTTGGCATGAACTCCTCGCCAAGGACTATGAGTCTGCCGTTGCGTTCTACCGGAACGTTTTTGGGTGGGAAACCGCCGTCATGAGCGACACCCCGGAGTTCCGTTACACCACCCTGGGCGCCGGCGACGACGCCAAGGCCGGCATCATGGACGCATCCGGATTCCTTCCCGAGGAAGTTCCCTCCATGTGGAGCGTGTACTTTGCCGTGGACGATGTAGACGCCACTGTGGAGCGGGCCGTGGGCCTGGGCGCCTCGGTGATCCAGCCTGCCGAGGATACACCTTTCGGGCGACTGGCCACCGTATCCGATCCCACCGGCGCGGTTTTCAAGGTGGTACAGGCCTTGAACCCGGGCGCGTAGGGAAGTAAAGCTGACACCTTAAGGCAGGGCCGCTCAGTGAGTGATGGGCGGCCCTGAACTGCCGTTAGCCGCTGAGTATGCCGCGCGCGATTTCGTCCGCGTCGCGAAGGGTGCGCTGCCCACTTGAGTAGACCGGGCCGGCGAGCGGGCGCGCCTCTGCGGCAATCGCAGTCCCCCATTGCGACGCCGAAAGTTGCAGGCCCAGAACATACAGACCCTGGGTAACGGAGCCGTTGGCAGCGACCGGGCGGTACGGATGTGGCTCTACGTCCAAACCTGTGGTCTGCATGGGCGTTCCCTCAACACCCATCATTATCTTGGGCCGCACCAGCCCATCAGCTAGGAGCTGTTCCAGCAGTGGGGAAACATTGACGCCCACCCTGTTTGCCGGCGACATCGCCTCGATGAGGGTCCTGGCTTCGGCTGGCGTATCGCGTACCCACGGCGACGTCGCCCGAAAAACCTGCGCGCCCCGATCCACTGTGAATTTGGGATCGGGCCCGACAAAACTTACGACGCCGGCACGCGCCAACGCGGCCAACTGTTCCGAACGGATGGCGGGCGGACCACTGGCCAACCCTTCGACGAACGCTTCAAACCAACCCCGTAGCCCCGCCAGCCACGATTCGTCCGTTATCCCGCCGTCGGCTACTACGGATTTGAGGATGGCGCGGCCTGTGTGGAGGGCTCCGATGGCCATCTTTATCGGGTCCGATTCACCCAAAGCGGAGCGTCGTGCGTCGTCGTCCAAATAGGCTGTGACCGCTGCGTCCAGTTCCTTACGGGAGCCGAACGTGCGGCCGGCCAGCGGGGCGGCCAGGGCTCGTAAGTTCAGCCGACGGCAGGCCAGCACATGCTTTTCAACCAGGTCCCCTACATCGTGTTCCCAGTTCGCGGTGGTGTGCGCGTGGGGTTGGAGCGCATCCGCAAGATCAGCCAGGAATTGGGCCGCATCACGGATAGCAGCGGGCTGCGAGGCCGCCAACGTCGAGTAGTAGGCCCACAACGCGTCCCGGTGCAGCAGAGGCCACAGGTCATGGTCAAAGCCAGGCTGGATACCGGCAGCGCGGAACCGGTCCACGGCGTCCTCGGTCAGGTACCTCATAGTGATGCTCCGCGGATAGTACCCAGCCAAGCCCGCTTTGGCCCGATACGGCGTTCCGCGGCGTGAGGCGGCAATGATCTTGGGCTCCCGGCCGGACGGACGGTATTCGAGTACCCCGGCACCCGGCAGGCCGGCGTCGACGAACTTGCCACCGCGGCCCTCAGTCAGCTGGCCCATGACGTCGAAAAAGTTAAGGCCCATGCCCCGCACCAGGACTGCTTCATTGTCAGGCACAGCCTGCCAGTCAACATCTGCCGGTGCTGCTGGGGGGAAATAACGCAAGCCGCACTCTTTCGCGGCGCCCTGGAAGGAGCGCTGCTCGGGATTCAACCGGGATTCGATGTGGCCCAGTGCCAGCACTACGGAGTCGACGGTGAGCGTCGCGCCGTCGGCCAGTTCGACGTCGAACATCCCATCCCGGCTTCCGGTGGGACGAACCGCAACCGCAGTGGTCTCCCTAAAGGTGACCGCGACGCCGTCGGGTAGTCGCTCAAGGACCGACTCCAGGGTTTGGCGCAGGTACCGCCCGTACAAAGCGCGGCTGGGAAAATCGTGGGACTCGAGCGTGGCCAGCTCCGCCTTTTCGGCGTCGTTCAAACCGATGCCATCACGACGCCGAAGTTCGCGCCACTGGTCAAAAGAACCGCCGGCCAAAGGGGGTGCCAGTTCGGCGTCTTCGGGGATGAGCGTGGGATAGAACGCCTGGGTGTTCATCAGGTACAGCCGGGATTGTTCCGGCTGCCACACGTGTCCCGGGCCCGCCCGGTAAGGATCGACGACGTCGATCTCCAAGCGTCGCGCGCCCACTGAAGGGCCCATCGACGCCCAATTCGCGAGCAACCGCTCAAGGACGCTGGTGCCCCGAGGGCCCGCCCCGATCAGGGCAACACGGTTGGTTTCGGATATAGCCACGCTCAAGCTTAACTTCCTGTGACTTGCTTACCGCTGAACAGTGTTGCTTGGATGGGCCCATGACCACCACAGAAGCTGATCACACGCCACTTCCCGGGGATGACGATGCCACCGACGGTAAACCCAGGGGCCGCCACGCTGCGGACATCGCCCCCATGCCAACGGATGAAAACATTTGGCTTGAAGACATCCACGGCGACCAACAGCTTGCTTGGGTCCGTGAGCAGAACGCCCGCGCCGAGGAATTGTTGGAGGACTCCGATTACGCGGCAGTGGAGGCCGGAATCCTCGAAGTCCTTGATTCGACGGACCGCGTCGCCATGGTCAACAAACGCGGAAACTTCTACTACAACTTTTGGAAGGACCAAGAGCACCCCAAGGGCCTCTGGCGACGGACCACCTGGGAGAGCTACCTAACCGACACTCCCGAGTGGGACGTGTTGCTGGATGTTGATGCATTGGCCGATGCGGAAGGGGTGGAGTGGGTGTTCCACGGCGCCGGTTTCCTGCGCCCTTCAGACGGTGCCGCCTACCGTTTGGCCATGGTCTCCCTCTCCCCCGACGGCGGTGACGCTGACCGCCACCGCGAGTTCGACGTCGAGACCCGCACTTTTGTCGAAGGGGGCTTCGACCTGCCGACCGCGAAGGGGAACGTCAGCTGGTTGGACGCTGACACACTCCTGGTATCCAGCACCGCCAATGGCCTGCCTGCGACCTCATCGTCGTACGCCCGCACTGGCGTGAAACTCCGCCGGGGCCAGGCCCTTGCTGATGCTGAGCGGCTCTTCGAAATTCCCGAGGACCACATGCTGGCCATGGTGGCCCACGATTCCACCCCCGGTTACGAGCGGACCTTCGCCGTTGACTACATCGACTTCTACAACAGGAATACATGGCTCTTGCGCGAGGGTTCGTGGGTGAACATTGACGTGCCCACCGACGTGAACATCAGCGCCCACCGGGATTGGTTGTTGTTCCGTCCACAAAAAGACTGGCAAGTAGATGGCCACACGTACCCGTCCGGGTCCCTGCTCGCTGCGGACTTTGAAGGGTACCTGGCCGGCTCGCGCCAGTTCGTGGTGCTCTTTTCACCTGACGAACACACGTCGCTGCAGTCATGGAGCTGGACCAAGGACTACCTTCTCCTGAACTTGTTGCGCGACGTTTCCTCCGAGATCCGGGTGCTCGACCCGTCCACATCCGGCGCCAACAGCGGCTGGCGCTCCACCGTGTTGGACGCGTGCCCGCCCCTCCACGACGTCAACGCCTACGCCGTGGACGACGAGGATACCGATCAGACCGGTGCAGGCAACGACTTCTGGCTCATGGCAACCGGGTTCACGACTCCAACCACGCTCACTCGCGGGACTCTCACCCCAGGTCCGGACGGCGAGATCATGAGCCAACACGCAGAGGTCAAACGGTCGCCGTCGTTCTTCAACGAAGCCGGGTACGAAGTGCAGCAGCATTTCGCGGTCTCGGCGGATGGAACACGCATCCCCTATTTCCAAGTGGCATCCAAGGATTTGGTCCTTGACGGCCAAAACCCCACCCAGTTGTCCGGCTACGGGGGATTCGAAATCTCCCGCACGCCCGCGTACTCAGGAACGATCGGGCGGGCATGGCTCGAGCGCCGAACGTCGTCCGACGTCGGCGACGCTCCCCACGCACGCGGCGGGGTCTACGTTGTGGCCAACATCCGCGGCGGAGGCGAGTACGGACCTGCCTGGCATCGCGCGGCGTTGCAGGAAAACCGGCACCGGGCCTACGAGGACTTCGCCGCAGTGGCCAGGGACCTCATGTCGCGCGGGGTTACCAGCCGGCGTCGCCTGGGCTGCGTAGGCGGCTCCAACGGCGGACTCTTGGTGGGCAACATGCTCACCCAGTACCCCGAACTCTTCGGCGCAGTGTCCTGCGGGGTGCCGCTGCTGGATATGCGCCGCTACACCAAGCTCTCCGCGGGATACTCGTGGATTGCCGAGTACGGAGACCCGGAGGTGCCCGAGCAGTGGGAATTCATCCGGACCTTCTCGCCTTACCACCTGCTTCGGGACGGCGTGGACTACCCGGAAACGTTCATCTGGACGGCTACCTCCGATGACCGGGTAGGACCTGTGCAAGCGCGGAAAATGGCGGCACGAATGCAAGCAATGGGCATTCCCAACGTCTGGTTCCACGAGGCCCTCGAAGGTGGGCACGCCGGTGCCTCGGACAACCGCCAAGCCGCTGCCCTGCAAGCGCGGAGCAACCACTTCCTGTGGCGTTCGCTGGCGGGCGCCAAATAGGGCGGGCCACTTCAGGCGTCCGGCTTGGGCGGCTGGCTCGGGCCGGGCTCGGACCCGACTCGATGGTTCGCTGCGCAGGAGGCCGGGCGCACGGCACAGTTGGCAGGGAACCACCGAATCGGGCGCTTCCCGGGCTGTTTTGCGCTAGACCACAGGTTCTGCGTATCCTTGGTGGGCTAGCAATAGCAAACGGAGACGTGCCAGAGCGGCCGAATGGGCTTCACTGCTAATGAAGTGTGGGGCACAACTCCACCGGGGGTTCAAATCCCCCCGTCTCCGCGTTTGTGATGAGTCGAGACATCCTTCACGGATGAGTCGAGTCATCGGTTACACCCC
>NZ_JARVTA010000030.1:0-53937 GCF_030208915.1 Arthrobacter sp. efr-133-TYG-104 | reverse complement strand
GCAGTTGGCCAGTGAGAGTCGGGCCCCCGTCACCAGGTGCGGGACCGTCGAGGGGAGCACTATCCGAGTCAGAACCTGCCAGCGATTGGCGCCCAGGCTTTCCGCTGCACGCAGGCGCGAGTCAGGAATCGAAGCGACGCCGGCGATGGTGTTGAGGGTCACGATGAAGACGCCTGTGTAGAAGATGAGAACGATCTTCGATGTCTCACCAATTCCGAACCACACGATGGCAAGAGTCACGAAGGCGATAGGCGGGATAAACCGGAAGAACTCGATGAAGGGGTCGAGCATCAGGCGAAGGAGCTTAATCCGGCCCATCAAGATCCCGATTGGTGCACCGACTACGAGCCCAAGCGCCCACCCGATGCCGATTCGACTCAGCGACACGAGAGCGGCCTGCTGGAGTGTCCCATTGCTCGCGAGCTCTACGGCCGCCAGGGCCGTCTCCTCGGGTGAAGCGAAGAGAAGGGGGCCGTATGCCATGGCGCAGAGCTGCCAGAGCGCCACCCCCAACAACAGGGACAGGATCACCAAACCGATTCGCGAGACCCCTCTTACGGAGACTCTTCGCGTCCCCTGGAACACAACGGCGGTCATGCCAGAACCTCCTCGTCGGCGCCCTGCGCCCGCAGCGACTTGCTGACTTCCTTGCTGATTTCCTGCTGGAGGTCCCTGCGCAGCGCGATGGCGGCGGGGTCGTCCAGCTGGCGCGGCCGGGGAAGGTGCACTTCGCGCACCGACTTGATGCCAGCGGCTGGTCCGGCTGTCATGACCACGATACGGTCCGCGAGTCGGATCGCCTCCTCGATGTCGTGGGTGACGAACACCACGGTGCATCCGCGGTCACGCCAGATGCGCTCGATCTCGTTCTGCATGACCTCTCGGGTCTGGGCATCCAAGGCGCCGAAAGGCTCATCCATCAGGACGATGCGAGGCTCGTTCGCGAGGACTCTGGCCACTTGGACGCGTTGCCGCATTCCACCGGAGAGCTGCGAGGGAAGGCGATCCGCCGCGTGCTTCAGACCGACCAGGGCCAGGTACTCCTCGACGAGCTCGGTTTGCCGACTCGTGGGGAGCTTTCTCACCCGCGGGCCGAATGCGATGTTCTCACGCACGCTCAGCCATTCGAACAAGACATCGGTGGACTGGAAGACCATGCCGCGTTCGACGCCCACTTTGTCGGGCGCACGACCGTCCACTGTCACGTCGCCGCTTACCACTGGCACAAAGCCAGCGAGCGTGGAGAGAAGAGTTGACTTGCCGCACCCGCTCGGGCCGAGCAAGCACACAAACTCACCCGGATGAATATCGAGGCTGACATCCTGCACTGCGGTGTAGGAGGAAAAGGCGATCGTCACGTCACGTACTGATGCAGGAGCACCTCTGGATCCCGTGTCGCCACGGGTCGTCGCCGTGGAGGCCGCTGCTGCTGCATTCGGGTTAGCGAAACTGGTCATGGTACTTCCCTTAGTGCTGAAGATCCGTTGGATCATGTCGGCTCCAATTCCGGTTGCCGTTGCTACGCGCGGTGCGCGGGACCCGATCGACAGCCTCGCCAGCTGCCGGTGGTGGGCCGGTTCTGACAAGGCTAGATCGGTGTTGGGGATGTTTTCCCTGATGTTCCGTTCGACGGAACCCCCCCACCCGTTCAAGGGGCGGACTGGCCTCAATCTCATGAGGGGTCGGGGATCCGTCGAACATAGGAGGTGTAGTCCTCTCCGGCCTTGACGACTGCAAGCACCTCTTCGGGGTCAAAGTTGTCACCCACCGGATCCTCGACGAAGGTCTCTGACGTCATGAACTCGATCGCATCCTCGGTCGACATCACGTCCGCGTAGAACTCGCTGCGGTGACCGTCGGGGTCCTCGTAGTACAACGACAGCGAGGGGCCGTGCTTGACGTGCTTGACGGGCTTGATCCCCTCATTGCGCAGACGTTCATACACGTACATCAAGGTAGGGACGTCTTCCCAGGCATATGCCACGTGCCGCACGCCAGGGCGTTTCGCATAGTCAGCCACTGACTGGGCGTTCTCGTCGTCGACGGGTCCGAGGTTGATGAGGGCATGACGGTGGTGTTCGTGATCGAAGGACAGGAAAGCGTGCTTACCGTTGTTCATTCGCACGACATCGCCGAAAACGGTCTCATAGAAGGCGATCATCTCATCGAAGCGATGCGTCCCGTAGACAACGTGCGCGATCTGCGTCGGGTGGGCCATGGTGTTCTCTCTATCTGTTGTGTGTTGGTCGCGGAGCCGTGGCCTGCGTTCGGCCGGCCACGGTCATCCCCCGTCCCCGTTTGACAGGGACCGGATCTCTACGCCCGTCCGCATCGCAGTGTCTAAGGCGATGCGGACGAGCTTTCTCGTGAACCTGACGGCATCGTCGAGGTCTACACAGTTCATGCCGTACTCAAATCCGACCTCGCGGTCGTGCTCGACTACCTTGGGCATACCGACACGCGCCGTCGGGATGCCCGCCCTGCGGAAGAGGTTGGCATCCGTCATGCCGCTGAGTGACCGTTCCGGTTCGTGGGCGCGCCCCTCCAAGGCCTCCCACGCCGCCACGGACGACCGGCTTATCCACGAGTCTTCGCCCGTGTCGGCACCTGGTATCGACAGCACCATCTCTACGTCGACGCGGATGTCGAGTTGTGCCGCAATGCGCTCAACCGCAGTGCGGAGCTCCCGCTCAGCCATCACGGGGGTCATGGCGGGGGGCGTACGCAGGTCCACCCGTACGACGGTGGTCGCAGGGACGAAGGATGGCGTCCGATCCCAACCACCGTCGATTCCACCGACGACACCCTGAGGTGCAGTTCCGCCGCCGGCGTGGGCTGCGCTGTACTGAGGGAACCATTCCTCGAGGGCCTCGACCAGGCGGGCCGCAGACCTGATCGGATTGTCGTAGGGCAGCCTGTGTCGTGCAGCCACGTAGCTGTGCGTACCGTGAACGGTGAGGTTGAACCACGTCACGCCCACTTCCTCCCACGTGACCGCCCAGCCCGGTTTGGCTATGACGGCAACATCGGGCCAGACGCCCTGCTCGATGAGGAACGACGCGCCGACACCGTGGCCGACATTGCGCCGTCCCCCTGCGGAGCGCGCGTTGGCAGGCATCCCACCAGCTCCGAAGGCGATGAGCAGGTCGCCCTCTAGGTGCACGTCAGCCCGGCGGATCGCCTCCGCCGCGGCGAGTATGCACGCCGCGTGGCCCTTCGGATTCGAAGCCCCCAGCCCGGCGAGCAGACCGTCACGAGGCGGATATGCCTTGGTCTTGAGGTCGGTAGTCATCGGTCCCACCACTGGTGAGTCGTATGCCGCGTCACCGGTCGTTACCGTGTCGATTGGCGCATAGAGCATCACCCGACCCCCATTGCGGTTACTGCCACGCAGTCGACCCCAAGCGTTGGCCTGGTCGTCGTCGATGCGCATTAGGTGCCCCTCGACACCCCGCTCGTCCATGAGCTGCACGATGCGCTCGGCGAGGGGAAGCTCCCGCCCTGTAGGGCTGGGCACGTTGACGAACTCGGTGACAAGAGAGGCGATTTGGTCCTGCGTTACAAGGGCCGCCGCCTGGTCAAACGCGTCGCGAATCCGGTCTGGTAGGCCTGCGCCCCAGCTCGGATGGGCTGTCTCACTCACTCTGGTCTCCCCTTGTCGATGATGGTTGATTGTGACCGTCTCATCGACGGAATGGCCGCAAAGTTCTGCCAGACGGACCCTCCTCGGCGCCCCCGGGTCTTCGTCTTCCTTAAATCCTTGAGGCGTCGGGCCACCGGTTCCATCCTCTGGAACTCTGCCACGTCCAGGTGTCCGGTGGGCGTACGATCACTCAAACCTCAGCCTAAGGAGTAGTCATGCCTGGAGTCAGCACAGAACTTGGAGTTGGACAAGAAGAACACGCCGTCGGTGCGGCATCGACACGAGAACCCCAGACCAGCCAAGCTAGCCTCCCGCGGGGGATCTGGGGTTCCCTGCTCGGCACGGACTTCAGCATCACCCACCGCCAGATTGGCAACTGGAACACGCGGGTCCTCGAAATGGGTACGGGTGATGAGCTCCTCATCCTCCTCCCCGGCACAGGCGGTCACCTCGAGGCGTACAGCCGCAACCTCGCGAAGCTCGGCAGCCAGTTCAGGGTGGTGGCGTACGACTGGCCAGGTCACGGGTTCACCAGCCTGGCGCAGGCGGACTTGGAGCTGCCGGCCTATCTTGAGCATCTGGACGGCGTCATCGACTCGTTCGGTGCCGAGTCGGCACACCTCTGCGGTGAGTCCCTCGGCGGCTGGGTCGCGGCGAAGTACGCAGCCGCCCATCCTGAGCGTGTCCGACGGATAGTGCTCAACACGCCGGGCGGGACAATGTCGGCGCCCGACGTGATGGCCCGCATCCGGGACCTCTCGCAAGCGGCTGCCGACGACCCCACCGAGGAGCGGATCCGCAAGCGCTTGGAATGGCTCATGGCCGACCCAGCAAGCGTGACGGATGAGTTGGTTGCGGTCCGCCAGGCGATCTACTCACAGCCGGGGTTCGCCCAATCGATGCGCCACATCCTCTGTCTTCAGGACCCAACGATCCGGCAGCGCAACCTCATCACCGACGACGAGCTCGCGGCGATCCGGGCTGAGACGCTGGTGGTTTGGACCAGTGACGACCCATCAGGTCCGGCCGCTGCGGGCCTGCAGATGGCTGAGCGCATTCCGGCGGCGCGGTTCGCCCTGATCGAGGGGGCCGGCCACTGGCCGCAGTGGGAGCAGAGCGCGGTGTTCAACGAATTGGTCGCAAACTTCCTTCGTGAGGGCTTGTCTCGATGACCATGGTGACACCCCCTGCCCATGAGGAAGCGGAATCGCCGATGACGGCATCCGCGCCCACTGCGAGCAAGACCGAGCGGTTCATCGAGGCTGGCGGGATTCGGATCCGCTACCACGATGTCGGCTCAGGGCCGGTCCTGCTCTGCATCCACGGCGGTGCGCCAGGAGCATTCGGGTGGGGCAACTTCGGCCCGAACATCCCGACTCTCTCCCGGCGCTACCGGATGCTCGTGGTTGACCTGCCGGGGTACGGCGGATCCCAGAAGCACGGCCTACCGGACGGGGACCGTGCCCGCTTGGGGGCCACGGTCTTCGCTGCCCTCCTAAAAGAGCTCGACATTCCGCGCGCCCACGTCGTGGGGCTGGCAACGGG
This sequence comes from Arthrobacter sp. efr-133-TYG-104, assembly GCF_030208915.1. Classification (NCBI taxonomy): domain Bacteria; kingdom Bacillati; phylum Actinomycetota; class Actinomycetes; order Micrococcales; family Micrococcaceae; genus Arthrobacter; species Arthrobacter sp. efr-133-TYG-104. The sequence goes on along the minus strand of NZ_JARVTA010000030.1, from coordinate 48,749 downwards.
CGGGGCCGTCGCGATGCGGATGGCGATCGACACTCCCGATCTCGTTGACAGGCTCGTCCTCGTCAGCTCAGCCGGCGGCATGCCGCTGATCACGCCCAGCCCTTCCGAAGGATCCAAGCGAATCGGCCGTTACTACGAGGCGCCGGGCCCAACGCTGGAGACCATGCGTGACTACCTGGAAATGATCGTCTTCGACCGTAGCCTCATCACCGACGAAATCGTCGAGGAACGGTACGCGGCCAGCATGGATCCGGAGTTCATCGCGCACGCCCCCGAGGGCAAGGCCACAGCGGTGCACGAGCCCGTGTGGCTGGAAGCGAACCGCATCAAGGCCAGGACCCTCATCGTTTGGGGCCGTAACAACGTTGTCCAGGGTTACGACAACGCCCTCCTCCTCCTGAACCGGATCCCAGACGCCAGGGTGCACGTCTTCGGACGAACGGGACTATGGGTCCCGTTCGAGCGTCGAGAAGAGTTCGAGGCGCTCCTGAACGGATTCTTGGACGCCTCCTGAGCGAGACCTCACCGGTAGACAGCCCGAGTTCCGCCGTGCCTGGCTGCCTACCGGTGATGTTCAAGGTCTTGGAACTAGGACGATATCGCTAAGCTCTCGGGGCAGCCGCCATAATCCGGATCTCAGGAGCTATTCCAAAACGAAGAGAGCATTACGCAGCTGCATTTTCGACTTCCGGCATGTCACTGCGACTAAAAGCACGGGTCAGTGAGCAAACACTGACACTGAGTATCTGGGCCGTCTCCTTCAGAGTCTTTCCCTGTCTGCGAAGCTGCCGGGCGGCCGCCGTATTGGACGGAGTCATGGTTCGAGGGCGGTCGCCGAGACGGCCCCGGGACTTCGCCGCCGCTAAGCCGGCCTTTGTCCGTTCAGACAACCGGGACCGTTCTGTCAGCGGCCAAGTCGGGCTGCCCACTCGCGGTCACGGGGGAAGTCTGCGCTGCGTTGATCGGGAGGCGCGCCCGGGCTTGTAGAGCCGCAGGTCGTCCGCGCCGCAGGCCCATTCCGGTGGCGGACGGTGTGCCTGCGGCGCGGACGATCTACGGCGGGACGAACCCACCGAAAACTCCCCTTCCGCCGCACCGGAAGCACTTCCAAAAGACCAGGACTTTGAACAACCTGAAGGACAAGACCCATGACCACCACCTCCTCCGACCTGGCCCTCACGGTCACTGCCACCGACCGTGGCGCTGGACAGGAAGCTTTCGCGCACCTATCGCGGGGCGAATCCCTGGCCATGATTCCGCCGTTGATCCTCGAACTTTCCGGCAGGATCAGCCGCCGGGCTGTGCTCCTGGAGGCATCATCGATTGACCCGGCCCTAAGCGCCGATGACCTGGCCGCCCTCGCCTGGATCCAGCGGTCCCTGGAAGATGTTGAAGCCACCATCCTTGGACTGTCGGAGGTAAACCGCCGCCGTTCTGCGGCGTTCCAGGGTCCTGCCTCTTCTTCTGCCGGAGACCTGGTTCCCTAGGTTCCGCCGGGGCCCACCGGCCGCCTGGATCAAGGCCCCGGTTGACCCCATGCGGGCGGGCTGGCTGTCCTCCCTTCCATGCCAGGAGCATCTGGCGTGTCCACCGTACTGATCACCGCCCTGAGAGTAAGGAATCATGACCATGCACACAGCACCCAATTGTCTCGTCGTAGCCGTTCACACCCGAAGGGAACTGGACGCCGCCCTGGATGAAGCGGTGGATCTCCTGAAGCCGGCGGCGAGGACCGGACACGTCGGCATCTCGGTGACACGGCTCGCCCCGGGACGCTATGAAGCGCGTCTGGACGCCGACATCCCCCCAGGCATGACCATCGAAAGATGGGGAAGCGGGCCGCGGTGAGCGAGGGGCATCGGGGTTTCTCCGCTGCGCCGCCCGGCATCGGGTTTAATATGGTCTGCCCTGCTGCCCGCGAGGCCGGCTGCTCGCTACGTGCGGCGGCAGTCGAGGCAGCGCCGCGGAGAAACGGGTTGAAGGAGTCGCTGACGGAATGCGAAATCAACACCTTCCTCTCCCTGGCCCGCGGCCACCGCATCGCTGTCAGAGATCACGAAACCGGGCATTGTGGCGCGGGTGGGTGGACCTGCCCTTTCCCGACCACGGATTCGTCTGGGTCATCAACGACTGCGGCGAACGGAATTTGCTCGATATTAGCGTGCACACCATCTGGCGGCCGGATAAGTCGGGAGCCTGCGCCAGCGTCCGCCGGGAAGCCGGCAACGGCACCGGGCAGCGCCGCGGCACACGCGTCAGCCCATCCTGACCATGCTCATCTGCGAAGGGTCCCTTTTCATCGAAGCCACTGATCCTCGCTTCATCGACGAGGATCTGAACACGGCAGTAGACGCGGCAATCCAGCACGCCCTGGGCCTGTACGGCATTCTGGTAACCCGCACCGGGAACCCGACTTTCACCGTCGCCGTAAGCGCCAAAGTCCCCTACGGGCAGACCCTGGAAGAGGACTCGCCCGCCGGGGTTCCAGCGACCGTGTGAAACTCCCTACCGGAGCCGCAGGGGAAGTGGACAGACACAAAGGCCCGCCATGCAGGGGCCGCCCGCGGGTTGCGGTAATGCGTTCATTATGGGCCGCCACGCTCAGGATGATCTCCGCTGAGTTCCTCAGGAGTCTTTCCTTCCTTCACCGCCACAGTACTCGCTGCAATGATGGCGGGGGTGAAGCCGTGAATTCCGCGCTACACCGGCGAGTCCCTGGGTAGGTTCCTGAATACGCCTACAGCCCTCGAGCGACAGGCCCAGGCCGCAGGCGCAGTCCTTCCTGGCACCGGCCCTAGCGAAGAGAATTGCTGTGGTACGGCACCGATTACCCTGGCCGCCAGCGGGTACTGCACGTGGCCATACCGTGCAGAATGAATGAAATCCTATTGGCCGCCGGTGGGCAGTTTCGATTGGCCGCCAACACCGTTCATACTCCGGCCAAGGAGGCGAACATGTCGAAGATGAGCTTTCCATGGGCGCTGGTGGTGTCGAGCCACGGTTCGGCGAGAGAACGGAACCCTATCCCCCGCTGTCCTAGTACGGTCACAATGTCGGCCAAGTCAGCGGTACTGCGGCCCAACCTGGTTAGATCAGCAACCTTGCGGCCCGGATGAGCTTGTCGATCCGGTGGGCACGGCGTTGTTCGAGTGCGTCATCGACGGCGGTGAGGAAGATCTGCTCGGGGGTGAGCTGGTCATTGGCCCCGTCGGTGATCAGTTCCTCGAACCGTACAGCCAGGTGCGCAAGGTCCGGAATTTCTCGTGGTCCTCGCTGGTAAACATCAGCCCTGGCCTCCCTGTCCGCCGCGCCGGTAATGGTCGGCCGCCCTGGAGGTCGGGTGCAGGCGGCTTCGGAAAAGATGACTCTTGGTGCAGTGGACTATTGGGCAAATGCAGCTTCAAATAATTACGTCAAGACATAATTATTTTTCGAGGCGGTCCCTGACTGCCTCATCCAGAAAGTCGATGATCGAAAGTCCGTGCTCGGCCACATAGTCATCCATCTCATCTCTGAGTTCGATTTCGATCTTTGAGGAGAAGGGTTCCATCCGCCGTTTGCTTCGAGGACGGCCCGGCCCGGGCCGCCTGTTTGACGATGCTCGAGGAGCAACCTCTAGCGGTTCAGGTGACGGTGCACGCGCAGGTTCAGTAGACAGCGCTTGTCTGCTGTCGCTTCGGGAGGTCAGAACATCGACTACGTCCGCAGCGGGTGCCTTGCGGATTGCTGATTTTCTCTCTACTGGCATCAGTTGGCTCCATCGATAAAGCGAGCATGCTCGACGAACTTTTCAGTCATGATTACAGCTCCTCTGCTGTTGAGCTTTGTAAGAGGCGCTCTTGAGCTGACAGAGTCCTGCATGGCGGTCCTGAGCGGAAGGTGAGGACTCCTTACGTCCTGGCCATAGGCAGCCTCCAGTTCGCCGATTTGGAAGGCATGCTCCCCTGTCAGGGGCGAACTGGTCTTGTTGATGATGATTCCTATGAACTCAAGTGCCGGATTCAGGTGCGGCAACGACTGCACTTTCTTCACTGTCTCCAAGAATTCCGTGACGCCTTTCACCGAGAAGGCCGCGGGCTCCGTTATGGCAAGGACTCGATCAGCCCAAATAAGGCCATTGAGCGTAAGGCGCCCCAGTGCGGGAGGAAGATCCAGAAGAATGTGATCGTATGCCATCAATTCCTCAGCGCCCCAGGCGGCTGTCTTCAACCGCAACTCTGGTGTCATGAGGCTTTCCGATTCCAGCCGCGCAAGCGATTCGGAGCTCGGGATGAGATCGATGCCAGGCCAAGAGGTCTCCGTGATGGCCTGGCCCAAAGTGCCGGCCTCTCCCCCATACAACACGTCGAAAACGTCGAACTCACCGGAGCCTTCAAGTGCTTCGGTGACGTTAGCCTGAGGATCCAGATCAATCACCAGCACTTTTTTGCCGATCAACTTCAGACCAGTGGCAAGACCCAGTGTCACAGAGGTCTTACCAACTCCGCCCTTTCGGTTCCCTATCGCAGTTACTTTCACAAGTTACCTCAATTGTAATTAATAAATCCGCCTGCCTGCCCATCTATCAATCTGTCAATCAATCTATCTTTATGTCATGACGTATTATTAGTGCCTGGCCGGGATACACCCGCCCCGGGACGCAAACTGGACATCTGTCTATCAATCTATCTGTCGATCTTTACGTCATGACGTATTTATCTCGGCGCGTCGCCCCATAAAAACGCTACAGGGGGTTTCCGCGATCCAACGCCTGGTTCGGGGAGGCCGATGGGGGAACTACCCTTGGCGTCACACGGGTACCAGTGGATCCCCAGAGAGAAGTCCGGGGGAGTGCCCGGACTTCCAGGCACTGCATGAACGCACCTTTTAGCGGCCACTGGCCGTATCAGAAGGTGATAAATATGTCTGGATTTATTTTGAATGCCGCTAGCTTCAAGAAGGCTGAGGGCACGCCCCTGTACTCTGTGGCACCGAGACTCAAAGGACCACTGCGTGATGATGACGTCTTCATAGAGGGCGGTTTCTAACAAACGTCGCAACACCAACAGAAAGTGATGTTGTTTGATGCGTAGCGCCGCCATGCCAGCAACAGTAAAGCTCCACGCGAATAAATACGTCAAGATTGATTCTTTCCGCACACTGCTTTGATCGACTGCGGAGTTCACGGCACGCGGCAAAGGACTAAGAGAACATGAGGTCGCTGTCCATAAGGCAGACTCCTCAGCGGGCGGCAGTCAATAAGGTTCACGCTTGATCGTGAAGATCCTCGTCCACTCGCTTGCCGGCCTTCACCGCAATGCAGCCCTAAATCTTTCCTGTCATTCCGCCTCAAGCTGCATGCCAAATTGCAGCATCGTCGGGTGGTAGCCAGTACTCGTCCCGTTCTGGATCAAACAGGTCAGTCTCTTTGACCTTGGGAGTAAGAAACCGGTCTAGATAGGCGTGCCAGGCAGCGCGTTCGTTTCGGTTACGGCTGATCTGGTCAAGATAGTCATCCATGACACCGAGTCGCGTCGCCAGCATGCGTAAGTTGACTGTGGTGGTCTTCCACGTGTGTCCCTGGCGTTGGACCATACCCAGGGTTTCCATCTCTGCCAACGCGGCCGAGCATGCATTCCGGCTGACACCGGTGGCCCGCACGAGGTCCGCAGTTCTGGGGAAATGGCGGCCGCGTTCGATGGCTTCGTACACCAGTGCTGCTGCATCCCCGAGTGCCCGAAAAACAGGCCGGATGGCATGAATTTTTCCTTTTTGCCAGGTTAGTTCGCGAGCTAATTGTTGGTACTGCTCGGGGAGTTGGATAAGGTACACGTCGGCAGCTTTGTGGCGTGCGTCCACGATTTTGGTCAGGATTCCATCAGAAACAGCAGCCAGGATGGGCAGAAGCCGCGCAATGGTGACGTGGTGTTTTCCCATCGCCACAGCCAAACTTCGACATCCAACATCGAGGACATCAGTTTCCTTGGCTCGCATATAGCCCAGCAATCCACGAATGAGCAAGCGAAGGCTGAGGCCTTGCCGGCCTTTGGCTTGTAGCCGGTGGTCGAGGACAGCGTAGAGGATATTTTCCAAATCATTTACAAGCTGGTGTATGCCAGCGCTGCTGAGTTTCCCCGCCCCCCCAGTGGTTAAAGTTGGGCTTGTGTTGTTAATAGGGGCACTCTTCTTCCGGTGACTACGGGGGAGTCGTTTCTGCAGGACTTGGTTTGCGGCGGTGAGGGACTGGGCTTTGGTCCACTCATAAGGCAGGAGTCGAGCTTGGCGTTGGGGGGTTCCATATAGCGCAGCCAGTCCGGGGAATTGGCCGGTGAGTTCGTTCTCGACGTCTTGTAGGGACCAGCCGCAGGCGCTGAAGTGATTCAATACAGCCATACGAGCCTCGGAGGGGCTCTTGTACGTGGCTGTGTCGTACAGACCGGTTCGGGCGACCTTGCGCAGTGGCGCTTCACTACCAGCGTTTAGCGGTAGTATCGGCAGAATCCCGGTTCGCTGTCCGGCAGCAGTCTTGGCAGCACGGGCCTTGAGTGCGCGTCTCCGGGTTAGCTCGGGAGCCAGCGCGGACCGAAGCTCTATCAGCGCAGAGGCTGGGTTGCGGCGGCGCAAGATGTCGTAGGCCTGGGAAAGCGGAGTGATTAGGATTTGGTGTCCGCCGGTCTTGTGCACCGATCCAGGGACACGGATACATCCATCCGTGATGTTTTGGTGCGGACTCGGGTCCAGGCTCGTCGCCGTCAGTGCGAGTGCTTCGACGAGTTCCCTGGCTTCAGCGGCACTCAAACGATCTCGCAGGGGGACGTAAAGGTGGCGGCCGCCACTAGGGGAAAAGTCCTCAACAAAAAACATTCCGCACGCCGATAACAACCGACCCACCCGGGCAGTATCCGCGTCAACCACACCCTTCAGGGCTTTGGACGTGTCAAAGTCCAAGCACAAAGTGGCAACACTGCCATCCGGGCCATGCACCATTACCGCCGCAGGACGTTCCGGTAGTACCCGGGTGATTTTCAGTGGGTTGCTCGGCCGGGGGTACTGAAAGCGCGAGCCAATCCAACGACCAAATCGGTAAGAAGGGGTGCCAGCAATCATTGGAGCAAGGCTCCATGCATCTTCTGACTTCGCATACGGCGCGACACCCACAAGGGCATGCGTTGACGCCGATACCGGTTCCGGTACCATAGTGTGCAGTAGTTCCTTTCGAGGTAACACAAATGGCACCCACGGAGTGGGTGTTGTAAAAGTTCAGATCGTGTCCCGCGAAGAACTGAATCTGGACTTCAGACTTGTTGAAGGCCCGCCTAGTGCGGGCCTTCAACATTTAAGAGGCGATACGGCCGATAGGCAGTTCCCCCTGGCCGGCAACGAATGTCATATCGATGGCGGCGAGCTTTTCAGCAACGGCATGTGCGATGAACTCACTAGCCGACTGTCCTTGGTGATCTGCGACAGCGAACAACTTCTCTGCGTCTGCAACGGGGAGCCGGGTAGTCAGAACATGACGGTCCCCTTTAGAAGGGCGTCCTCCGCGTGTGCGTTTCTGAATTGCCATGTCCCTCACGTTAGTTTCTGAAACGCTGAGGACTGAACATAAGAATCGGCGTGTCGGTTTCATGTCTTTCAGAAACCTTTTGCGACGGCGGCGGCTGCGGTGAGCCATGCGCGTTGGGTGGCGGGTTGGAGGGCGTCGTAGCGGATGGGTCCGTTGACCAGGGCGGGGTCGTAGGGGATGCGGACGACGGCGCGTACGTGCGGGGTGAAGGCTTCGGCGATCCTTTGGGCTTCGTCTTTGGCGCGTTTGAGCGCGTCGCCGCTCATGCTTCGTTTGGCGTCGGTGGATTCGGAGACTATGACCACGGCGTTGCGGGCCAGTTCGGCGTCGTGGCCGCCGCGGGATTCGAGGGTTTGGAGGGTCAGGCGGGCGGCCTCGGCGCGGTCTTCGATGGCTGTCACGGGGACGACGAGCTGGTTGGTGTGGTGGATCATGCGGCGCCAGTTGGCTGCGCGGGCGGTGTTGCCGGAGTCCATGATGATGAGCCGGTAGTAGCGGGTGAGTACCTGGTGGGCGATGTCTACTTCTTCGGCGGTGACTTCGTGGTCGCCTTCGTCGTTTTCGTCTGAGCGCAGGACGTCGAACTTGTCGCCGGTCTGGTGGTGGACGAAGCGGGCGATCTCGGCTGCCTGGGCGCTGGGGGAGAGCAGTGTCTGGGAGGAGTCGATGAGGTCCAGGACGCTGTTGTCGTGGCCGCCCTTTTCGGTGCGCCAGCCGAGGGTGCCTTGTGATTCGTTGTTGTCCCATGCAACGGTCGCGGCGCCGCTGTAGCGGGCCAGGATCGCGCTGAGCATGACGACGGTGGGGGTCTTGTTCGCGCCGCCCTTGCGGTTGACGACGGCCACGGTGCGGGGGCCGGGCCAGTGCTGGCTGACGGTGCGGATGTCGTCGCGTTCAGCCAGCTCTTCGGTTGAGGGGTCCATGCGGAAGCCGAGGCGGCTGAGGGCGCCGCGCCAGCCGCGCGTGGCTGGCTGCAGTACGGGGGCGCTGACGAGGAAGGAAGTGTCTTTGAGGCTGCGCCGGGCAGCAGGCTCAGCGACCGCTTCCCTGGAGGCTATGGCGGGCTTCTGGGCGGGCACGGCCGTGACAGCGGCACCAAAGGTCACCGGCGCAGCGGCGGTGGGCTGTGTAGGCGTTTTCTCGATCGCGGTGGCGTCGGGAATCTGAGTGGACGTGGGCGCGGTCAGAACCTTGGCCGGCCCGGGTGACGGGGCGGCCGTGACGGGCGGAGTCTCCTGCTCTCTTCGGGCGGTGGGTTTAGTTGGGGTTGCTTCGCTGACGACGCCGTCGGGGGAGACGATGATGAGGCCCCGGCCGTCGGGGTCGGTGGTGCTGACGCGGACGGGGCGGCCGAGCTGGGCGGCGGTTTCGGTGATGAGGCGCAGGGCATCGTTTAGGACGGCGGCTTCGTTGTCGGCCTCGATCGCGTGGGAGGTGCCGTTGATGGTGACTTCGCCGGTGCCGTTGGTGCGGAGAACGGCGTTGATCTTGGGGAAGTCGAGTGCTTGGGTTTCCATCATCTGTCCTTACTTTGTGCCGTTCGGGGGTGTGAAGCGGTTGACCTGCCAGGGCTTGTCGGCGGCGCTGCGGAGCAGCTGCACGTCGTAGTCGCCGGCATCGGTGGGGAACACGACGTGGCAGCCGAAGCCGTTGGTCTCATCGATCTTGAGTTGGCCGGGTCCGGTGACCTTGGTGACCGGGATGTTGGCGGGGTCAACGTATTGGTAGTCGGCGGTGGCTTGGGCGGTGAGGACCTGGCCGAGGTCCTGGATCCATTCCTTGTCCGTGACGGTGGGGCGGGCGTAGAGGGCCATGGCTTTGGTCGCGGTGTCCAGTGCTGCTGTTTTGCTGGCCTCGTCCCAGGCGATGCCGAGGGTGGCCGGGGCGGTGCCGCCGGGGGCCTGGGGTTTGCCGCCTGCGCTGAGCGTGGCCCCTGCGGCCGTGGCGGTGCTGGGTGCTGGTTCGGCGGGTGTGGTGCTGGCTGCCGGCGCGCACGCGGTACACAGGAGCAGGGCCGTGAGGGCTGTCAGGGTGCGTTTCATGGTTCCTCCGGTGTGTTGCTGCCGGGCAGGTAGAGAAAGGCACTGGGCATGCCGTTCGGTACGGTGCGGGTGTAGTAGGTGTGGTCGTTCGGGGCGGGGTTGCCGTTGTAACCCTCTTCAAGGAAACTGCCGTCACCGTTGACGGCTTTGACAATTCCGACGTGGCCGTAAGTGCCGTCAGCGCCTCCGGTACCGGGGGAGTACCAGACAACAGCACCGACACGGGGTGTTTTGCCGGTGGGCCAGCCTTTGGCGTCCCAGCCGTCCTTCCAGGTCAGGGCGGATCCGAGGAGGGCACCGTCTGGCCGGAAGGTGCCGTTCAGGGCCTTGTAGGGGGCGGTCGTGCTGCCGAGCTGCTGGTTGACGCGCCAGAGGGCGAAGTCAACGCATTCGCGGTTGAACATGCCCAACGGGGATGCCTGGTAGATCTGGGAGGTGCGCCACGGCAGGTCATCGCCTTTGCCGGACTGACCCGGGATGCCGCAGGAGCTTGTGCCCCCGGCGTCGGTGATGGCCACATCGCCCAGGGCGGCCACGACCTCGACGGCACCGGCCCAGTAGGTCTGGTAGTGGAACGGGTCGGCGTTGCGCTGGACCCTGTGGGCGGCCGTGGTGGGTTCGAGCTGTTCCCAGCCGTTGATGGTCTGCAGAGCCTTGAAGAAGTTGGTGGCGGAGGCGGTGGGGTTCATGCGGTCCTGGTAGGTTCCCCAGGATCCGTTATCGCGCTGCTGGAACAGGCCCCGGGAGTCCGGGCCGGGACCGTCACCGTGGTCCAGGACGCGCAGCCCGGACTCTCCCATGGCCGTCATGACGCCGATGGTTTGCCCCCGGACTGACAAGCCGAGGGATTTGCCGGCGTTGATGATCAGGGCCGCGTTCTTCAGTTGCTCTCCCTCGTAGCCGGCGATGGCTACTTTGGGCAGCTGGTTCGCGTCAACGCCGACGCCGGGCCCGGTCGGTGAGCAGACATCGGCCGCGGCCTGGGAGCCGCCGCCGAACAGGATGAGGGAAAGCACGAGCCCGATGGGGGCAAGGACGGCACCGGCAGCCAGCACGGGCGCGTTGTGTCTTGACTGCATGTGTCCCCCTCACATTCGCTCGGCCGCTGTTGCGCTACTGCTGCTGGTCCTCGGTCACTTCCGGTGTCTGGCCCTTCCGGAGGGTGTTCCGGTTTTCCCAGACCCAGTCTTTGACTTGATCTCTGGCGATCAACCATGTCTTCTCGACTTGGTAAGCAGGAATCACTCCGGTTTGGAGCCAGCGGTAGACGGTGTTTCGGGAGAGCCCGAAGATCTCTTCGAGGTCCTGGGGCGTCAGACGCTCCGGGTACTTGGCGAAGAGAGCTTCCAGGTATTTCGGGTCCACGCTCAGTCCGTCCCACCGCATGAAGCCATCGTAGACCATAAATTGGTACTGTGATGTACTGGGAGTGACTGAAAGGTATTAAAGCTGTTGTTCGGGGTCACCTTTGGCCTTTCGTGTCGGATGGTACCGATACGATCTTTGCGGACATTACTAGGGGATGTGAAATGCCGGTCTCAAAGAATCGCTGGGTGACGCCCGGCGCAGACACTATCGACGAACCCACTCTGGCCATCCCGGAAGAGCCGCCGTTCGTTCCTACGGGGGCGACGAGACCCCAGCTAAGTGTTCCCCAGCCAGACCACGCGGACAGGCTTCCCCGACGCGACGTCTCCGGGAAGGAGCCGGGGTTTTGGTGGCTTGGCGTCCACGGCGGCGCCGGCGAAACCTCACTTGCCCGCCTGGACAAGAACACCAAGGCCGCCGGACACCACTGGCCGGTCACAGCAGCCGGTTCCGTCGTTGTCCTCGTTGCCCGGTCCAATATCTCTGGCCTGCGCGCAGCACGCCTGGCTGCAACTGAATGGGCCTCACGGTCCCTTCCCGGGACCCAGGTCGCCGGCCTCGTGGTCATGGCCGACGCTCCCGGACGGCTGCCCAAAGAAATCCGCGACTTCGCCCGCGTCGTTGGCGGGGGAGTGCCCCACATTTGGCACTTCCCCTGGGTCGACCCATGGCGCTACGGCCACGACGTTGCCCCTGAAGACCTTCCCAAAGAAGCCCGCACCGTCCTTGAGCAGGTGCGCCTCGCCGTAACTGCCGCTGTTGGACTCCCTGCCAAGTAGAAAGAAGAAACCCAATGTTGTTCTCCAAAGCCCTCGAATGGTCGAGCTTTGCCATCACCGAAATACCGAACCCCGGCATGGGTGAGGCCCCTCCCGGCTCTGAAGGCCTGCTCACGATCCTCAAATGGATCGCCTGGATCGTCTTCGGCCTGGCCGTCGCCGGCATCCTCATCACCGCCGGCACGATGATGATCAACAACCGACGCGGCGAGGGCGGCGAGCACGCCGGCCGCCTGGCATGGGTCCTGGGCGGCTGCATCCTGGCAGCCTCCGCCGGCGGTGTCGTAGGCGCCCTGGTCTAAGGAGCGACAGCCATGACTGAACCGACCATGAACGAAGACCAGAACCCGCTGACCAAACCTAAGTTCATCATCTCGGCCGTTGTCGTGGCGATTATTGTCGCGCTCGGAATCATCCTGGCCCTGCTCCCTCGCGGGGGAGGAACCCCGACAGCCGAGCCGAGCCATTCGGGATCCACCACTGCCAGCATCCCGGCCAGCGAGGCAGCGGCCGCCAGTGTCTGCGGCCTGCCCTCAGGCGACCAGGCCAAACCAGCCACCACGCCCACCGACACCAAATGGGAACTCGTCGGAAAGATCGCCGCCCCCACAGCGCCCACGCAATACGGGCCCGGTAAGACCGAAGCCAACGGCCTCCGCTCCTGCTTCGCACACTCACCCACAGGAGCCCTGTACGCAGCAGCAAACATCTCCGTACTGTCCGCTACGGGGAAGGCTCGACTCGTCTACGAACAACTGGCAGTCCCTAGCCCCGAACGAGATGCACTGCTGAATCAACCCGCGCCACAAGAGACATCAACTGTGACAGCGCAGATCGCAGGGTTCCAGGTTCGCTCATATGACTCCGATCGCGCTGTTATCGTGATCGCAGCCAAGGGCAGCAACGGCGCGCTTGTTTCCGTCCCTGTCCCACTTCAGTGGCTCAGTGGCGACTGGAAGGTCGTTGTTCCGGCAACCGGCAGCACGGGCGGGGGGCAAATAAGCGACCTGTCCGGATTCATTCCCTGGTCTGGTGTCTGATGGCTTGCGAAGGATGGGACGCCTTCAGCATCGGTTGCCATGCCGGTGCAGCGCTGGAGGACGTCGCAAACGACTCGGTCAAGAACATGGCTAAAGCCATTGCTGACGCCGTGGGACAGACCGTGCAGACGTTGGGCACATTTTGGGTGAATGTCGGAACTCCCGCCCTAACCTCTGCGCCGGGTGGGTCCGCCGGGAGTGATCCGGTGTTGTTCCTGCAGAACAGTCTCTACTTTTGGACGGCCTCCCTTGCTGTGCTCTCTGTACTCGTGGGGGCGGCCAAGATGGTGATCGAACGCAGGGGTGCACCCTTGCGGGATCTGGTGCGTTCGCTCGCGACCCTGATCGTCGTCTCCGGGGCGGGCGTGGCGGCAGTGGGCCTGCTGACGGTCGCCGCGGATCAGTTCTCTGCCTGGATTATCAAGAACTCCACGAACGGGACCTCCTTCAACGACAACATCACCGCCATGCTGGCACTGTCGGCGACCAGCCCGATCGGGGCGATCATGATCATCCTTCTGGGGCTGATCGCGATTCTGGCCTCCGTGATGCAGATCGTGCTCATGATCATCCGCGGTGGGCTGCTCGTCATCCTGACGGGCATCTTCCCCACGGCGGCGGCCTTTACCAACACCGAGGCCGGCAGGGGCTGGTTCCAGAAGTGCACGGCCTGGCTGATCGCCTTCATCCTCTACAAGCCCGCGGCCGCCATCATCTACGCCACAGCCTTCCAACTCAGCGGCACCAAGATCTTCGGCAACGCTGGCGACGGCAAAGACTTCGGCTCCGCACTCCTGACAACCGTCACAGGGCTGGCTCTGATGATCATCGCCCTGTTCGCCATGCCAGCCCTCATGCGCTTCGTCACCCCCATGGTCGGCGCCGTCACCGGCGGCGGTGGGGGCATGGCAGCGGGAACGGTCGGCGCCCTGGCATCGGGGGCAATCAGCATGGGCAGCGCGGGACGGGGCGGTGGATCAGCCACCGGCTCAATGACGACCAGCAGCACCACGAGCCACAGCCCGGGAGCGGACGGTCTCTCGGCGACCGGAAGCCAAGGATCGGCAGGAACGTCCGGGATGGCAGGGAAGACCGGTTCCCGGGGTAGCGGAACCTCTGGCGCGGCAGCACCCAGCGGTGCGGGCAGTGCCGCCGGCAGCGGAGCGGCCGCCAGCGGTGGCGCTGTGGCATCGGGCGCGGGCGGCGTCGCCGTGCTGGCTGCCCAAAAGGGCCTTGAAGCAGGACAGGCCGCGTCCGGGGCCATCAAAGACATGAGTGAAGAATCCACGGGGGGTGCCTGAGATGGCAGCTATCGAGAACACATACCGGGAACCGACCTACAGCCACTGGCGGCGGCCGCGCAAAGCAGGTCTCGGCACCCTTGGCGGGCTGGCCACCGCCGGACTCTTTGTTGGCCTCATCATCACGGTGATCTGCCTCTTTGTCGGCGGCTGGCTCGCCGGACTCGTCGCACTCCTCATTCTCGGAGTGCTCCTGTCCGTCGTCTCGGTGACCGACAAACACAACAAGTCAGTAGGGGAGCGGGCCTTCGCCCGGCTGGCGTTCCGCTCCGCGCAGCGCAAGAGGGCCAACATCTACCGCTCCGGCCCGCTGGGACTGACACCATGGGGCGAGTTCCAGCTTCCGGGCATCTCTGCCGGGTCCAAGCTGTACGAGTTCACCGACTCTTACGGCCGCCCGTTCGCCCTGATCCACCTTCCCTCCACCGCCCACTACACCGTCGTCTTCGGCACCCAACCCGACGGGGCATCGCTGGTCGATCCCGAGCAGATTGATGCCTGGGTCGCCAACTGGGGCGGCTGGCTCGCATCGCTCTCGAACGAACCTGCCGTCGTCGCCTCATCGGTCACTGTCGAAACAGCACCCGATTCCGGGGCACGGCTGCGCCGGGAAGTCGAGTCCAACATCCACGACGACGCTCCGGACATCGCCAAAGCCATGCTCCGGGAGGCCCTGGCCACCTACCCGCAGGGATCGGCCACGATCCGGGCCTGGGTCGCGCTGACGTTCAGCGCAGCCGCCCGGGCAGGCGGTAAACGGCGCACCGCGGAAGAGATCGCCAAGGATCTCGCCTCCCGTCTCCCCAGCCTGACCGAGCGCCTCGAATCCACCGGCGCCGGCGCATGTGCGCCGTTGAACGCCCAGGAACTGTGCGAGGTCGTGCGGGTCGCCTACGACCCTGCAGCGGCGAGGCTCATCGATGAAGCCCACTACCAAGGCACGCCGGTTGACCTGGACTGGGGCGAGGTCGGACCGTCCGCCCATCAGGCCGACTGGGACGGCTACCGCCACGACTCCGGCCACTCTGTCTCCTGGACGATGACAGGCGCACCCCGCGGCCACATCCTCTCATCAGCACTGGCCCGACTCATGGCTCCGCACGGGGAAATTGCCCGCAAGCGCGTCACCTTGCTGTACCGTCCGATCGATGCCGGCCGAGCGGCCACCATCGTCGAATCCGATCAGACCAGCGCCCTGACCCGGGCTTCCTCGACCACCCGGCCCACCGCCCGCGCCCTGGTGGATGCGCGCGCGGCGCAGGCCACTGCAGCGGAGGAGGCCAAGGGCGCCGGGCTGGTCAACTTCGGCATGGTCGTCACCGCCACGGTCCTGTCCGCCCGCGACCTTGAGGACGCCGTCGCCGTCGTGGAGGGCAACCTCGGCCCGTCCGCACGACTGCTGCTGCGACGCGCCTACGGTTCACAGGACTCCGCCTTCGCCGCGTCCCTGCCACTGGGCCTGGTCCTGCCCAAGCACCTGAAGGTCCCCGAAGAGATCCGCGAGGCCATGTAATGTTCGGCAGCCGCAACAAGCACCAGGACACCGCCCCATCCACGAAGCTCGCGCCCGCGGTCGCCCGCCGCCCGGGCCTGCGCGGCTGGCGCGGCCGCGGACAAGGCGAAGCCGTCTACGTCACCGCCGCCGATGAATGGCGCGGAACCTCGGTCCAGGTCTGCGGTCTCTGGCCCTTCGTCGGCGGATCCGGCACCCCCATCCTGGGAGTGCCGATCGGCGTTCACACCGACACCGGCGCACCGTTCGGCGCCGATCCCATCAGCTGGTTCATGCACGGCATGATCAACAACCCCTCCATGTTCGTCCTCGGCCTGCCGCACTACGGCAAATCCACACTGGTCCGGCACATCGTCCTCGGCCTCGCCGGCCGGAACATCAACCCGCTGATCCTCGGCGACCTCAAACCGGACTACGTGGACCTCATCGAAGCCCTCGGCGGCCAAGTCATCAGCCTCGGCCCCGGACGCGGCCACTTGAACGTTCTGGACCCAGGGGAGGCGACCGGCGCAGCAGTGAGGCTGCTCGCCGTAGCCGAAGAGCACCGTGCCGCCGCGGACAGGGCCCTGAACGATCCAGAGGCCGGCCAGGCCGCGGCCCCGGAACTTCAGGCCGCGGCGGTGAAGGCGGAGAAGCTGGCCGAACAGCTGATGGCCGACTCGCACAACCGGCGCCTGAACATGATCACGGCACTGATCACCATCGTGCGGAACGCCAAGCCCAGCGCCCATGAGGAATCCCTGATCGACCGGGCCCTGCATATCCTGGACGATCGGCTGGACCGGGTCCCTCTGATCGGTGACCTGATCGAGGTCATCAAAGACGCCCCCGACGAACTCCGGGCCATTGCCCTGGACCGGGGCGACATGAGCCGCTACCTCGATGCAACCGACCAGCTGCGCCAGTCGCTGTACTCCCTCGACGGGTCGGGCCGGTTCTCGGACATGTTCTCCAAGCCCACCGACCAGCCGATGGACCTGACTAAACCCGTGGTCTTCGACCTGTCCGGGATCTCCGACACGCAGCGCGACATCCAGGCCGCCTGCCTGCTTGCCTGCTGGTCCACCGGGTTCGCGACCGTCCAGGTCGCCCACACCCTGGCCGATGCCGGCCTGGAACCGCGCCGGAACTACTTCGTCGTCATGGACGAACTCTGGCGGGCGCTGCGCTCCGGTGAAGGCATGGTCGACCGGGTCGACTCGCTGACCCGCCTGAACCGGACCGAGGGTGTTGGGCAGGCCATGATCACGCACACCATGAGCGACCTCGAAGCCCTGCCTACCGAATCCGAACGGATGAAAGCCCGCGGCTTCGTCGAACGCTCCGGCATGGTCGTCGCCGGCGCCCTGCCCGGAGCCGAAATGGAAAAACTCAACAAGGCCGTCACCCTCTCCCGGGCCGAACAAGCCCGGCTCATATCCTGGGCCGACCCCGGCTCATGGACCGATGTCGGCGGATCCCGCAAACGGGTCCGGCCCGGGCTGGGCAAGTTCCTCTTCAAAGTCGGCGGCAGGCCAGGGGTTCCCGTCGCGCTCAAGCTGACCAGCGTCGAAGAGCGGCTGCACGATACAAATAAGCGCTGGTCGATTAACCGGGACGGCGAGGGGGAGAACTGATGGGTGCACCAAGCAGCGGCAAACGCTCCGGGCTCGACACCGAAGCTGTCCTTCTCTGGACCTTCATCACCGTCGTCGTCCTCGGAGTCGGGACGGTCACCGGAGCCGTGCACCTGGGATCGATGCTCTCCGGTGACGGACAGCAGCTCCCGGCCAACCCCTTCGAACTGGTCTTCGGCCTGATCTCCCACAAAGTGACCTGGACCGCGGCCGCGACCTGGGTCCTGACCGGCCTGGCGGCTCTCGTCGCCGTGCCGGCCGCCTTCGCGGTCCGTGCGGTCCTGCGCCGACGGTCCAAGCGGTCCCGCGTGGACGCCGCCGCCCGGCACATGGCCAAAGGCCGGGACCTGCGCGCCCTGAGCCTGCACGGTGCCACGGCCACCGCCGAACGCCTCGGGGTGAAGGGCTCACCCGGCGTCCCGGTCGGCAAGACAGTCCTCGGCGGGCAGATGCTCTACGGCTCCTGGGAAGACATGCACATCGACATCTGGGGACCCCGCACCGGCAAAACAACCTCCCGGGCCATCCCGGCGATCCTCGCCGCCCCCGGCGCCGCCCTGGTCACCTCCAACAAGCGCGACATCGTCGACGGAACCCGCGACGTCCGCGCAGCCGACGGCCCTGTCTGGGTCTTCGACCCGCAATCCGTCGCCCTCGAAGAACCCTCCTGGTGGTGGAACCCCCTCTCCTACGTCACCGACGAAGTGAAAGCAGCACGCCTGGCCGACCACTTCGCCGCCGGCTCCCGAGGCCCGGACGCCAAAACGGACGCCTACTTCGATCCCGCCGGCCAGGATCTCCTCGCCGGCCTCCTGCTCGCCGCCGCCCTCGACGGCCGCCCGATCACCCAGGTGCACACCTGGCTGACCCGCCCTGCCGACGACGAAGCCGTCGACATCCTCAAAACCCACGGCTTCACCCAGACCGCGAACGCCGTCGGCGGCGTCATCAACGCCCCCGAAAAACAACGCGGCGGCGTGTACGGAACGGCCCTGCAAATGGCCTCCTGCCTCACCAACCGCCAAGTCGCCCGCTGGGTCACACCCCAAGACGGAAACGACCAGCGGCCCCAGTTCGATCCGGCAGAATTCGTCCGGTCCAAGGGCACCCTGTACAGCCTGTCCAAGGAAGGCAAAGGCACCGCCGGCCCACTGGTGACGGCGCTGACTGTGGCTACGGTCGAAGCCGCCGAAGAACTCGCCGTCCACTCACCCGGCGGCCGGCTCGCCACCCCCATGGTCGGCGTCCTGGACGAAGCAGCCAACGTCTGCCGCTGGCGCGAGCTCCCGAACCTCTACAGCCACTACGGCTCCCGCGGCATCGTCCTGATGACCATCCTCCAGTCCTGGTCCCAAGGCGTTGAAGTGTGGGGCCGCGACGGGATGCGCAAACTCTGGAGCGCCTCCAACATCAAGGTCTACGGCGGAGGCGTCGCCGAAGCCGAATTCTTGAACGAGCTCGCGCAGCTCGTGGGGGAGTACCGGTACTCCAACACCACCCGCAGCCGCTCCAAACAAGGCACCTCCTACAGCCACGACGACGACCGCAAAGAACGCACCCTCGACGTCTCAGACCTGGCAGCCTTCCCCCGCGGCCGCGCCATCATGTTCGCCTCCGGCGCCCCAGCAGCGCTGCTCGAAACCGTACCGTGGATGAGCGGCCCTCAGGCCGATACGGTGCGGGCCTCCATCACCGCACACGACCCAGCGAATAGGCCCACGGCCGCGTCCGGGAGCCGGTGGATCGCCTCGGGTGCCTCGAATGAGTGAGGGCCTAGGGGAGTGGGACGACGAATTGGAGGAACCCACAGACCCCACTGAGCCTGCCGAGGAGGAGCCGGACGCTCCGGAGCTGTTCTACCCGAACGTCGCCGAGTTCGTCAGCAAGAAGCTGGCCACCACATATCGTCGTCAGCTCAACGTCCAAGGCGGAGTGACCTGGTGCCCGCAATGGTGGAAGCACGCCGAAGCAATCAGCCGCCTCGAAGCACTCTGGCGCTCCTGGGAATTTCTGCGCCTCGACGGAACCACAGGGATGAGCGTCTGGTGGCGCGACCACGCAGACCACCACATGTCCGTGTTGCTCTCAACAGATGGGCCGTTCCGGGGCTGCACACCGGACGACGGCCACCGCTCCAAACTCGCCCCACTACCCTGCGAGGAACCGCCCACAGGGCTGTTTTAGATTCGCCCGCTGGGGCACCCACTGGAGGGAGCTTGAACAATGCTGTGGGATTCAGTAAGAGGCGGGGACGTATTTCGTCCCTTCAATTTAGACCTCAATGCCTGATCACATGTGGCGCTGGTGAGACACTCCGCTTAGGCTCCGGCCTGGTTGGGGGAACTAAGGACGGTAGGGCTGGCGGGATTGTTCCGTCTTTCTTGTTGAAACCAGGGAATACTGCGCGAGCCCTCCCTAGGACGTATTTCCATTCATCGGAGTCCGCCCACTCGGGGGATTCATCGAACCTGTTCAAGTGCTCATCAATTGACTCTGGAGGTCGTCCCGACAAAAGGGCGCCGGCCACGCCCAACGCCCCTTCCCACTTCGGAGGGAACTCCTTAACGTCCACGACGACACCTTGCTCAAGATGCTCAATGCCGGCGCTAGTGAGGAACCACCCTTCCGGACCCATCTCAATGATGTGGCCGACCAGCATGCCATCGCTTCGTTTGGACTCAAAGGCTAGGTCAAGTGCAGTGCCCAGCCTGTCAATTGTGCTCTTCCAGTCCACTCTGTCGGTCACGCTTTTCAAACCAGCATCCTGAAGTGTCTTCATCAGGCGAGCACCAACTTGGTCTGCACTCTCCTCCACACGCCAGCGTTCCTCTACAGGCCAGAAATGCCCATTTGGCGCCGGCGTCAGCACGACGGGTGTTACATCAAGGAAGTCATGCGCGTGATACCCCGGGCGCGCTGACGTGGGGCTCATATAGCGGAATCGGACAAGGATCTCTGGAATACCTCCTACCGCTGGGATTGTCACACCGAGAATGCGATCGATGGCATGGGACTTGTTTGCTTCAACCAACGCAGAAGAGACAGTGTAAAAGTCTGGTCGGGAGACCATCTCAGCTACCTTTTGGTCCTCGACGGCCCCATAACGCTCGAAAAGTTCTCGGGTGCTCGCCTGCAGGTCGTCTACCCTCCCTGTCAGCTCTTCGACACGAGTTTCATACTTGGAATCGGCGCCTTCAGCAGCAGCCTTGGCAATACGCGTCTTGAAACGCGGCTCGATGTAGACCAAAGGTGCCGCGAGCAGCAGCGCTGTACCCACATTGACTCCGACTGACTGCCATACACTTGCAAGTCCATCTCCCGCGGTGGCCAATGGCCACGCGATCAAAGCAAGGCCCGCCACGCCTATTCCGATAACCCAACCCATATGTGGCTTCGTAGCTGTTGCTTCGTCATCGCCCGTTCGGTCCACGTTGCTAATCTCCCACCTACACCTTGTCTCTGCCGCCCCTAACTTTTACGACACTTGTCGCAGTGGCGAGGGTTAACATCGCTGCATCGAAGTTGCCGCCCACCTAAAGGATTCAGTCACGCCGACACCGCACGCAGACCTTTCGCACTTTTCCTCTTCAATGGTTGCACCAAACTCGGCCTATCCCCGCGAGGGACCACGCGTCAGCTGTTGTCAGCCGGCCCTCGAGGTGATCACGCAGGCTGTCCATAGTTGGGGTCAATCCGGGTTATTCACGGCTGAAATCCGCGAGCCACCGGGAAAGCTCCCTCAGCAGCAGTAGCGGTGGATAACCCATCAGGAATGTCCCCGACTGTAAACAGCAGAACAGATGCTGCCGGCGACAACATAAGAGACTTCGCAAGGGTGTGTGGCCGGGCGTAGACGATATCTTAATAGCCTCCCGCTAGATTGATTAACAAAAAGTCTCTTGCAGGCAATGGCATGTCTATAGGCGGGACTAGGGCTGTATAGAGTCTCGGTATGGAACCAATCTCCACCGTTGCGGCATCTGTCTCAATCGCCAGCGGAACGTCTGCAGTTCTGCAGGCCGCTAATAAGGGCGTTCGCTCAGCCTACCGTCGGGCACGGTTGAGCGGGACGATAGACCAGGAATGGCTAACGCTAGACGCTCTTTCAGGTCAGAATGCATCGTTTACGGCCGCCGAACTTACCGATGTCCATCTGTTTCTCGCCAGCGACGCAGTCAAACCCATTCTCGCTCTGCTTGCCCTCGGCACGGTCCTTGGCGATGCTGACGAGGTAATAGATGGCGCGCGTACTGCATTCCTCAATGAGAGCCGGCGTTGGGCCATTCAGTCCAAAACCACCTGGGCGGCCAAGAGTGATGCGATTTTCGATTCCATTGTTAAGCTTTTCCATGGTGTCCTGCCCAACGCAAGCCATTCCGAGGAACTTACTGAAGAGATCGAGGCTTACTCCGATTTTATCGGAACACCCTTAAAGGGGAAGGAGAATGAGGGGGCGCACCGAACCTACGTTGGTCGTCTACTTGCTCTTACGACAGACCTGGACGCGCTGAGGCAAACTTCGACGCTGTCGGAAGAACTAGCCGAAGCAATCCGCGCCGGTGATGGAGAACAGATTATCGGGCACGCCGAAGTCGATAGTCCCGTCACTTTTGACGATCTCTATGTAAGTCGGGACTTCATAGATGTTAGTTCTGAATCCATAGAGGATTCAGGCGGACTAGTGTCTTCCGGGATCCCTTTCCGGGTGCTTTTAATGGGTTCTCCTGGTGCAGGTAAATCAACCTTCGTCAAATTCTTGACGGCTAGCTTATCCAACCCCGAATTAAGAAGCCCTACTCTCCCGAGCGTAGTTATTAAATGTCGCGAATATGCCCGGGAAGGGTTCTCGGGCTCCTTGGTCAGCTTCGCGTCCAAGCAGTTGACAGCCGATCTCCGACCGGTGTCGGATGCAGACCTGGAAGGTTTGCTGCTTACTGGGAAGATAGCAGTCATACTCGATGGCCTTGACGAAATCACGGATCTACCTCGTCGCCAAGACATGGTGAAGCGCATACATCGATTCACGTCCCAGTTTCCGACGACATCTGTACTCGTCACGACAAGAGAAGTTGGATACAACAGTGCCGCCCTAAGTACGAAGGTATTCCGAAGCGTACGTCTTCAAGAATTTAGTCTTGAACAGGTCGAGGAATACTGCCAGCGATGGTTTGCCAAGAATAGCAAGGATCATTTGGTTGAACATTTCGTTGCAGAATCTGAGGCCGTTAGCGATCTGAGAGCAAATCCACTGCTCTTATCCTTGCTCTGCATCCTCTACCGAGACAGCGGCGCCATACCTGCCAATAGACGAGGTATCTACAGTCAATGTGCACAACTTCTGTTCCACAAGTGGGACGCACACCGACAGATAAAGCACTTCGAAGTGTTGCCCGACTACACCGACCGTCTCATGGAAGAGATCGCACGATGGATCTACACCTCACCTTCCGCTCAGACAGGTCTTGAAGAACAGATCATTGTGAAGACCATGTCCCAGTACATGGTGTCGGACCTCGGATTCTTGCCAAGTAAGGCTGAACCTACGGCAAGGGACTTTCTTGACTTCTGTGCCGGCCGAGCTTGGCTCCTGGGGGTGACCGGCACGAGTAAGCATGGAGGAAATCGAATTTTCTCCTTTACGCACAGGACATTTTACGAGTTCTTCGCTGCGGAAGCGTTCGCGCGGAATGCCGAAAATGCAACGGACATGGCAGCGCTGCTGCGGAAAGCCTACGAACGAGACAGCACTTCACTGCTCCCTGAGCTTCTCATTCAAAGCTTTGACCAGACGCGGGCGCGAGGGGCTACAAACGTGTTCATCAGTCTTTGCGACAATGGAGCGCCTCCTGCGCTTCTTCTTCGGCTGATGGACGGAGCCAACCTTGCCTCGTTTGCTCGGTCAAAGGGGTTTGCACTAATCATGCACGGCTGGAATCTCACGCTGGATTCCGAAGTCTTTACAGCCTTGCTTCAAGTAAGCGGCCCCGCCAGGGATCAATTTCAGTCAGAATACCTCCTCCCCACTGAGAGCGCGATTGCGCGAAGGAAGTTCCTCTATGGGTGGGCAAGTTTTCAGCTCGCCGGGTCGAGCACCCGTTTCAACAGCATGTGGTCACCAATTGTTGATGAAATGGTGGAGACATACGCTGAGGAACTCGCTGAGCTTCCAGACCCTGTTGTCATGAACTGGCTTCTGGGTTCAGGTCTCGCTGCAAGAGATACTTTAGATGTATGGGAGTACTTCGTTTGTTTCACTCTCTATGGATGGGCTCCTGGCATCGCGTGGTGGCTGGTTGACGGGGTATTCAATACAGATATCCCAGTCGTGCCAAGTGCTTCCACAAGACTCGTAGTCGAGCGCCTCGTCGATGAACTAAACCGGGGAGCAGCAATCCCGCAGTCAGTTATTGCACGGCTCCGCGGGGCTCTGGAGGACGTTCAAGCACACAGAAGGCCTTGGATCCCTCTTGATCGACCAGGTGATTTCGAAAAGACAGCGAGAACTCTGCTCGCATATATCGTGTTCGCCTTAGCGGAGGATCGCGAGGGTGAGTCGGAACTCCTAACTGCAGTGGCACGCTGTTGGCCTGAGCTAACCACGATCCTCGCAGGGCGAGCCTCATCCCAACGACGGAGGAATAAGCTGAGGTCCCCGATCTTGAGCGGCCCGGCTCTCTCGAACCTGCCCAGCCGGTTACAGGACTGGGTTAACGGAGGGACCGATCTAGTCGATTTCAGCGTCTTCGACGATGATCCATTGGGGGTTAAGTATCGGCATATTCCTCCCTTGAATTTCGACGCCCAATTCGGCTTGGGTCCTCGAAGGCCGCAAGTCCCATCGCCGGCGGCAAGAGATAGAACTCCGCCACGACCTTAGTGCCGGCTCAAAAATCTTTACAAGGCGCCGTGTTCGCCGGGGTACGTGGGCGAACCATTTTTTGAGGCGATCGGGTACGCGCAGCGATTACTACAAGCGCAGTCTTTGAACGAGCCACTTCACGTTCCCCGCGATCAGCCTTGAGCTCAAGCCGCCTGTGTCAGGGTGAGTTCTAAGAAGTTGCATCCCTTGTGTCCGGTATGTCGAGCTGCGGCCCTATTCTTACGGGCTCGGCGTGACAGTCTGACGTCAGGTTGGGGTGTACTGGAGCTTTACGCAGGGCTTTATTTGGACGGGAGAAAGAGCACGCCTTAGCGCCGCAACGACCGGGAAAATACCGTCTACGGCAGCCGGACCGCGAGCCTTTCTCCCACCGTCTGGAAGGCCCGCTCAGTCCGTCAATCCTGTCCAGGGCCGTGGTTGAATTTCGTACCCCGGCCCATCGCATAGAACTGGCCCCCGGCGACATAGTGCACGGTGCGAAGTTCTTCGGGCGCTTCGTCGAAAAGCCAGTGCCTGCCATCAAAGATACGACTGTCTGCCCAGGCCGACACGATTTCGCCCATAAAAGAATCAAATTGTTGTTCTTGTTGTGCATTGTGGACAACTTTGCACAGCAGGTAGCCAGCGCTACCGGTCACCAGGGGGATATCACAGCCGTCCTGGTAGAAAAGTGGCATATTCTCCAGCTTTTTGGGTGATGTGAATTTGCTGTGCCCACCTACATACAGAACGGTTTCCATCTGCTGAACGGTCGGAATGTGCACCACGAAGTAGCCGCTCTTCTCCACCAGTTTTCGCGTGTAGGATTGCGTGCCGAGATAGGCAATCACTTTGTTCGGCCCACCCAGGCCGACCCATGCCGCCGCCATGACGTCTGCATCATCTTGGTGCTTGGCGGAAAGCATGGTCGTTGCGCCGAGCTGGAGCAACCGGTAGGCCTTGCTCAATTCAACAGGTCGAATTGTCATTTCTAACGTCCTCCATGAGCGGAGAGGACGCGGCCTTCGCTCCACGCGTCGCCGACCCTGTTGCCTAGTGTGAAATATCCTCGACTGAAGGAGTCGAAGAAGATCATGCCCAACTTGCCTGCATCGACTCGACCGCTCGCATCGAGGACCGATTCATCGACGGAGACGTTGGCAATTCGGCCAATGACCGTGTGGATGTGCTGTTCGTACAGGACGTCCGCCAACTCACACTCGATCACCAACGTGCTGCCATCAATGATCGGCGCGTTGACATGCTTGGCTTTGTGGACGGTCAAGCCTGTCTTTTCAAACTTGTCAGGTACCTGATACCCGGAATAGGTGCCAAAGAAGTCGGCATACGGCATCAAGTCCTCCGTTGCCAGTGTCACTGTGAAGGCTTTCATTGCCTCAATGTTTCGATGGGTCTTCTTGTTCGTGTTGATATTGAGGTTGATGTAGCCGCCGTGATTAAGTGCGCCCCAGTGGGAGTTCATGAAATTCACTCTCCCGACTTCATCATAGGTACCTATCATGAAGAGTGGCGTGGGATGACCGTAGCCGAATTCTCGCGCAGTCAAGTCTTTCATGTTGCTCATTTCAGGTTAAATTTATCTCTCTACGTAGTGCGTGATTTCCATAGCCATCGAAAATCAGCCACGAGGACATGGCTGGAATCTCAAGGATTGCAAGAGCACTCAGTCCGGTAGTTCACGAGCCGAGGCTGTTGAGGAACCGCCGCGTCGACGGGCACGCTTGTCAGCGTAAACTTTGACATCAGTGTCAAGGTCAAATCGGAGACGAAAGAGAAGGGAAGTGGGCGATGAAGATCGGGGAGGTTGCCAAGAAGGTGGGCGCACCGACGAGGATGCTCCGCTACTACGAGCAGCAGGGGCTCATTCAAGCGTCCCGTTCGACCAACGGTTACCGCGACTACTCCGACGATCAGGTTGAGCATGCCAGGCATGTTCGCGCTCTTGTAGAAGCCGGCCTGTCAACGCGGATGATTAAGATTGTCCTCAACATTGAGGCTCCGGCGGCGCAGGATCAACCAGACGAGTGCAACCGTTCCTTGGCGGAAGAGCTTGCCAGAGAACTGCGCGTCGTGGAGAACAGGATTGTTTGCCTGGAGAAGAGTCGTGATGCCGTCATTGACTTCCTGCAGCGGACAAACCACTCAGACTTGCTCGCGCAAGTGTGACTTTCGGGACGATCCTCGGAGTCGCGGGATCTCGTAACCGCGGTGTCTCGAAACCCATTGGGATAAGAGACGTCGCAACTGGCGACCAATCACATGACCTGCACCGAATCGGGTGGCCAGCGTGGGAGTTTGGTGGGTGTATCAGCTTGGCGTGCGGACGAGCCTTGGAAGTGGAAGGCAAGGGGACGTCCCCTGGATCCATTTGTCGTTACGTTCAAAGCCGGTAAGGAGTGAAACCGGCCGACCTCGTAGACGCGCTCCTCCCATATTTGATTAGCCGATAATGGACGTTTCGTCAGGTTGTATGCTGCCCCGGGGGAGAAGTCACCCCATCTAAGGAGTAATGCGGTGCAGCCTGCAAAACGGGCGGTGGATGAATTGGGACGCTGTTACCGCGGTCCGACAGGGCTCGGCCTCTACGGCCTGCACACCATGGAAGCCCGCAGGTGAATTAGGCCTGAGCATGGGCAGCGAGCTTGGCGCCGAGCCGGGCTGCGGCTTGTTCCAGCAGCACAGGAGAGGCAGCACATCAGTCGACGCGGCCCCGAAAGCAGCGCCGCCGCCGGCCGAGATGACTCTCGCCGGATCATGACTCAGCCCCTTTTCGCGCTGCTCCCCCAACCCTTCTAAAGAGCCGATAGTCTACATTATGTCAACCTAAGTTGACATGCGATCCCCGATTGTCAATGAAAGTTGCAGACATGCATACTGTGACTGTAGCAATTCGGGGCGGATGAAGGGAAGCGCGATGGGCTGGTTTACCGAGGGCAGCGACCATGAGGGCTATGTTGTGTGCGTTTTCGCGGATGGTATGTACGGATCCGGCGGCAGGTGGATGGAAATCAACCTGATGACCCCGGACGGCCAACCGGTCGGGCATGAAGGAGATCCGACCCGTCAGGCGTGG
The DNA here is from genome assembly GCF_030208915.1 of Arthrobacter sp. efr-133-TYG-104. NCBI lineage: Bacteria > Bacillati > Actinomycetota > Actinomycetes > Micrococcales > Micrococcaceae > Arthrobacter > Arthrobacter sp. efr-133-TYG-104. The sequence goes on along the minus strand of NZ_JARVTA010000030.1, from coordinate 21,591 downwards.
CGCCCGCCGTCGCAGGTGGTTGGCTGGCGGGTCGCCTGCAGCTGCGATCCGTTCCGGAAGCACGCCATCCTGGATCCGTTGTGGACGCGAGTCTGGGATCCGGTCGACGAGGACGTCACGGCGGGGCGTCTCTATGCCGGGCCGCCGGCCAGCGCCGACGCTGCGGATATGGGTGACCGGGAGGATTTGGAGCCGGTGTTCCTGGATGTGTGGCACCGTCATGTGGCCCCGGATCTGTCGCTGCACACCATCAGCACGCTAAGCCGGAGCTTGAAGGAGCTCGAGGCACAGCTCGACGACGCCGTGGCCGCGGCCAGGTCAACGGGCGTGTCCTGGGAGAAGATCGGTCGAGCATTCGGCATCAGCCGACAGGGGGCCCAAAAGCGCTGGGAAACCCCGTCCGCCGCTTCCGCCGCCCATCCCCAAGCCGGCTAAGCCCATCGGCGCCCCCATCCGGTTATCCCTAGCTATACACAATCATCTCTAACGGTCCTACCCCTAAAGACCCTGTTGGGGCGGCAGGTCTTGACGTAGTCTGATGTCCCTGTAGGTATATTCGGGAAAATAGAAGTACATCCCGTCCACGACGGATCACTCCGAAAGGCGTGAAACATTGAGCAGGCGCAAGGATGTCAGTGACTACACATTCCGCCGCTTCGTTACGGAGCAGTTTGCTGGTGCTCGCCTAAACTTCCTCGCTTGGTTCGAAGTTGCACGAGACCCCCAGTCAGCGCCGGTTCACCCACTGCTACGTGAACAGTTCGGTGATGGTTTGGATCCCCGCGAGGTAGAAGAAGTTTTTACCTGGTGGCGAGAGGGTCTGGATGAACTAGCGGTAGCCCTTGATCACACCCAGACACTGTTGGATGACGGGATGGTACTCAAGGATCAGGACGGGCAAGAGGTCAATGACGAGTATGTGAAGAGATTGTTATCGATAGCTCGCCATGTAGAAAACCTCAGCAGCCATCTACTCAAAAATCTAGGTGAGTCGAGATACCAGGACGCGTAGGCTTCCAGCAGCAGACCCATCTCTGATCCGTTCGCACTGAGTCAGCGACTGCTCCTGCGTTTCTGTCCCTTCCTTATGGCACTGTTCCCGTTGTTCCGCTTGGACTTTTGCTCATCCTTTCGGGCCGCAAGTTCTTCAGTTCCACGAAGGACTTCACGAGGGTCTGATTCCGCAAGACGCGTGATCCGCTTGGTATCCACTGCATTTTGGTCACGCCTTTGCTGAGGCGCCTTGAGTTTGCTGGCAAACCCTACATACCTGTTGATGTTCACCCTGAGGTTGAGCTTGCCGATGATGTGCGGATGCCAGACGAACAGGATAAGAAGGAGGAGTACTCCCGCGCCGGCTAAGAAGGTCAGTAAAACGTCCTTATCGTGGACCATCGAGTAAACCAGCATTGCGGAGAAAACGAAGCCATATCCGATCGTGACGCCGATCTTCCAGCTCCGACCACCTCGATCCGTTGGCGGAGAGTGCTCCGACTCAGGCTTGGCATCATCATGATGGGGGTTCTGATCCTTCGGCATGGCAGCTCTCCTCCACATTTCATGGGCTTAGCTGCCATTGCGCCGGGGTCAGTGGGCTCCGACGCTCAGCCGGAAGGATCCGGATGAGCCTGGAAATCTGGTGCCGACGCTCGCCTCCTAGCCCCTAGTTGTGATGATACGAATCTAGCGGAAGTAAGAAGCGCATACAAGGGATAAACACCGCGCTATGAACTGTAATATTGGGTGTGATTTGGTGGTTAATCCGCGCGTCGTGTCCTAGACTGAGGGTATGACTGCTGTGACAGGTGCACGTGGAGGGTTGAAGGCCCATCAGGATTCGATTCGGTTGCCCGAGCCGGAGCTGGTCCGCGATTTGCGGGATCTGTTGGGTGCGAAGCTTGTCGCCTATATCGGTTCAGTGAAGGAGACCCGTGCCGTTCGGCAATGGGCGGACGGGGATCGGAAGCCCTCGGCGGAGGTCATGCAGCGGCTTCGGACTGCCTACCATGTGGCTGCCCTGCTCGCTGAGCGGGATTCACGGGCTGTGGTTCAGGCGTGGTTCCAGGGGATGAATCCGCAGTTGGACGATACCCCTCCTGCGCGGTTGCTCCGCGAAGGCCAACTCGAGGACGCCGGCCCGCTGGTCCTGGCCGCCGCCCGGGCTTTTGCCGCAGCGGGCTGATCGGATGGTGTCTGATGAGCTAACCGCGGCTGTCGCCGCGGGACGGGTTTGGCGTGTCGGATTCCGCCCCGAACCGTGGGCCTGGAGCGGCTGGGAATGGGCCACCGACGGCCGATTCCCCGGCCGCTGGGATGACCTACATGGCAACTTCCGCACCGTCTACGCCGGCTCCAGCCTGCTCGCCTGTCTTCTGGAAGTACTGGCGCATTTCCGCAAGGACGCCAGGCTCAACCTGGAGCTCGAGCTCATTGTCGAGGATGATGAGGACGCCGTTCTGTATCCCACCATCGTGCCGGGCAGTGTCCCCAAGGAGTGGCTTGATGAACGCTCCGCTGCCTCGGCGGAACTTTCGGGCCGGTTTTGTCCCGTGACGGCCTCCTCTACGGTGGCGGCCCTGCACCCGCGCTTCGTTGGCTTGGCCCTGAGCTTGGGACTCGAGGACTTCGACGCGGCCGCGCTGAAGGACGCGCGGCCGCGGCGTCTGACGCAGGCGGTTGCTTCCTGGCTCTACGAAATGACGGATCTAGACGGCGTCACCTTCGCGTCCCGGCACGGAGATGACCTGCAGCTGTGGGCTGTGTTCGAACGTCCTGACGACCCTCCCGTCACCCCGAAAGTTCACGATGTGGAACTCGAGGAGCTGCAGCACGATACTCCGGCACTCCTCACGGCCTTCGGCCTCCTCGGCCTCCACTGGGAGAACGACTAAAGGAACGTGCAGACAGTGTTTGCACATTCTTCCCCGCCCCCAAGGACCAGCGCTCATGTGCGATCAGTGCCCGGCGAGGGTCTGCCTTGTCCGTACGTGAATGCCGACACGGCGGCGCATGCTCGCTGGTGCGTCCGTGGGTTAGCGTGAAGGGCGAGACCATTGGGGGGTGAGCGTGGATCAGGCTAGGGAAGTGGTGCCGCATGGCCGGCATTCTGCCCCGTACTGGGAGTGGGTGGAGATGTACCGACGGGGCATCGAGCCGGCGCGGATCGCTGAGGTCTGCGGCGCCGCTGCCAACACCGTCCGCTACCACCTGCAGATCGCGGCGAAACAAGAGCCCGCCCTTCGCGGTCAGCACGCCGCGGCAGCGCCCGTAAAGCGCCCCTCCGCTGCGGCTCTGCAACGGATGCACGGCGTGATCTCTTTCTACCGAACGGAGGGGCGCCTGCCTGCAGTTCACGCGGCCTCCTCCGGTGAGCAGGCCCTGGGCAGTTGGCTGTATCGACGACGTCGGGAATCAGAGGCCGGTACCCTCTCCCCCGCCCTTCGCGAAGGCTTGAGCGTCATCCCCGGCTGGGACAAGGCGCCGCGGAAGGTCGAGGACGAGGCCCGGTGGCAGCGGCGTCTGAGGGAAGTTGAGGCCTTCCGCAAGGCCGGCGGCGCCTTGCCGCGACACCAAAAGACCGATGATCCGGTTGAGCGGACCCTCGGAGTGTGGCTGCACGGCCAGCGCATCAACGACAGCGAGGGCAAGCTGGCGCCCGAGAAGAAGTCGCAGCTGGATCAACTCCTGCCGGGATGGCGCGAGGGCAGGCCACGCACCGGCGGCCGCCGACGGCCACAGCCCTGACCTCTCACCGCACTGTCCCTGCGCGCCGGACCCGTACAGGAATCGCGCACCTGCGCACTTCGTCAGCGGCCCATGCTCTTTTGCAGGAGCTTGGTCTGGCCGTTGGCTCCGCGGGTTTTGCGGGCCTTCGGGCTGCGCCCTGCTCCCTTGGCCACCGCTGCGCTGGGCGGCGCGCCCTGGTCTTGGTCGGCGCTGAGTCGTGCCTGCACGGCCTCGCGGTCGGCTACGCCTTCCAAGCTGGCCGCGAGGTCCTGGCGACGTACCGCTGAGTCATACTTGATGCCGACATCTTCCCGCAGCGTCTCGGGGCGTTGGTTCTCTTCGTCTGCCTCTCGTTCACGGCCCCGAGCTTCCCGGTCAACCTCGGCCAGCAGCGCCGCAGCTTGGGCTGCTTCGTCACGGCCGGCGTGGCGTTCATGTTCCGCCTGTTCACGGTTCCGTTCAGCCTTAGCCAGGGCTTCCGCCACCGACGCCTCGTCGGCACCGAGGTTGTCCACGTCCAACCCGTAACGGCTCTGTACCTGGTCGCGGATTGCGTCGGCCGCCTCGCGCGCTGCCGGGTCGTGGTCCTTCCACGCGGTGGCGGTCTCGTGGACCCGTTCGATGTCGCGGCCGCTGGCGGTGTCCCACCACCGGTTGTCCATGACCGGGGCGATCTGCGCGCGGGCAGCAGCCCGCTCGGCGTCGTACCGGGCCTGCAGTTCCCGGGCTTGTTGTTCCTCGGCCGCCTGGGCACGGCGCAGCTCTTGTTCGCGTGTCCTGGCCAGCTGCTCACCGAGCCGTCCGGCGACGGTCAGCCCGACCCGGGTCATTCCTTCGATGGCTTCCTCGATGCCGTCAGATTCACTCATGATTCCCCCTCCTGGTGGTCATCTTTCAAGGTCCGGGCGGATGCTCCCGCCCCGGCTGGTCGTGTGGGTACGTGCCTGCTCGTACTTCGGTGGCAGCACCGAACCGGCAGGGCGTCCCGGGGTCTGGCCGGCAGTGCTCGTGCGGACAGCTTCGGTCGCTTCACTATCTACCGCCGGTGTCGGCGCGGGAGTGCTGGGCAGCGCGGCGGCGACCTGGCTCAATTGGTGCCTGACCATGTGGCCGATCTGCCGTGCCCGGCGAAGATCGTTTGAGGCCTTGTGCATGTCGTGGACGGCCTTGGCGACGTTGAGCAGCTGGCGCAGCATGATCGCCTGGGCTGCGGTTCCCGTCCCGCCCATCGTGGCCGCCATGAGCATCAGCGAGGCTCCCCGGGCCGATGGTCCGACGCTGCGGATCGGCCTGACCGGGTGGCGGCGGAGCTGCGCCGTCTTAGCCAGTTCATCGGCTGCCGCTGCCAGGGGTCCGGGCGCTGGTTCCGTGGCTGTCGACCAGGCAGCAAACGCCCCCGACGTTTCGCGGGCTACCTGCGCCCAGGTGGCGTGGTCATCCAGCGGAACGGAGCGCAGGTTTTCGCGCAGCCGTGCGACTTCGTCGCTGTACTGCTCCCACAGTTGCGGGTCCGGTTCGTGAGCTTCACGGCCGATCGTGACAGGGCGCCGGCCACGGGCTGCTGCCTGCCATTCGGCGACGGCTTCAGTCGCCCCTTGCGGGGTGTCCTGCCATTCGGTGCGGAGCTTGGGCAGGGCGAGGTCTTTGGCGAGGTGGCCCCCGCCGAACCAGACTGGCCGGCCACCCTTTGGGGGACGTTCGGCCACGCTGTAGCCGACCACGACGTCGTCGCGTCCGGACGCGTACCGTGGCCGGACCAAGGCACCGGTACGGCGGAGCCGGCGGACGAATTCTGCCTCATCCTGGGCCGCGGTCGCGCAGGCGCGGACCTTGCGTTCCAGGGACCGGCGTTCCGGTTCGGGTGCGCCGCGCCGTGCGGATGCTTCGCGCTCACCGGGACGCAGACCGCGGGTGGAATGCGTGGGTGAGAGTTCTTCCAGGCCGTACTTTTTCTCAAGCTCGCGGGCTGCTTGTTGTGCGCGCGGGAAGTCCCGCCAGCTGCTCCACTTGGTGCCGTCTTCGCGGACCATGGACGCGGCGATGTGGATGTGGTCGTTCCCGGCTTTGCTGTGGCCGTGACGGATGGCTACCCATTGTGCCGGTGCACGGCCGCTGGCTTCGGTGAAGCCCATTTCGTCCATGAAGTCCTGGGCGATGGCCGCCCACTTCTCATCGGTCAGGTCTCCCTCTTCGGCGCGCAGCGACAGCGAACAATGCCAGACATGGCCGCCGGGAATCTCCACACCCAGCACGTTCCGGGCGCGATCGAGTTCCTTGGCAATAACGCCGACGGCGTCGGCGTTGAGCTCATCATCGTTGTGCCAGGCCATGATCGACGGTGAGCCCGCGACAAGGTGAGGGTCAGTGTGTTCGTTCGCCCGGCCAGGGCCGGCAAGGTATGCGATGAGCCCGTGCATGCGGGTGCCCTTGGTGATGTTGGGAATCATCAGCGCACCATCGAATCCAGCATCGCATTGATCCGGTCGGCGACCGCCCGGACGCGGGTCAGCACGGTTCGGGCAGCTTCCGGGAATTCATCCGTGGCGTTCGCGCGCCGGGCCAGCTGGTTGACGTTGTTCGACAGGGCAGCGAGGTAGCGGCGGGCGGCGATGAACTCCACCGCCATCGCGCGGCGTTCAGCCAGGGATTCAAAATTCTCTGCGTACAAGGCGGCACTGACCAGGATCTCCGACGGGCTCCGCCCCGTCCGTTCCTCCAGGACCTTCAACTGCGCCCGCTCGAACTCCGACATCGACACCCGCACGTACTGCGTTTCGCCCTCGATGTTGGCGCGACGCTTTCGACCGAGTCGGCGGGGGGACTTCGGCTCTTCGCTCATCCAACTCCCCTCCCCCATGCCCAGCGCAGCGCCCCGGAGAATACCGGGCCGACACCCCAGTGTCGCCGATCAACGAACGCAGGGCGTGGATCGACACGCGGGTTATGGCACATAACCACATAGCTTGCTCCGAAAAAGCACCTGCGCCGGTTTTTCGTGCTTTTTGTGGTTGCCGGGTACTGCCCTGGAGGACGCTGCGCGTCTGATTTGTTGAAACGACTGCGTCGTTCCGTTTCGGCTGGGTGAGGCTACTGCCCGGTCCTTCCTTGGCAAGTCTGCGCGGCCGGCTTTCGCGGCATATCCTCGCTCCGCTCCGGTATTCCACGGTCCGGCCACTCCGACTGGCCAATTCCTTCACCGGCCGAGTTTCGGCAAGCGTGCCGAAAGGAACGCGGCATAGGGTTAGCGAAAGGTACAGTTTTGGCTCTCATCTCACCGACCGAAGTGGCCAGGCAATACGGTGTCCCCGCAGCGAAGCTGCGGCAGTGGCGGCGGCGCGGGATCGGTCCCGAGTATTTCCAATTCACTGCACGGACCGTCAGCTACGCTGACGACTATCTGCGGGACTGGTTCAACGACCCCAACAACGCCGGCCTCCTGTCCGGGGAGTCTCCTGCCAGAGTGCGTGGCTCGTGCCAGGACGGGCGCGTCCGGCGGAGCCCGCGCCGGGACGATCGTTAGGCTGGATCCCATGGCGAATCTCGACATTGAACAGACACGAAACCAGGCCCGCGCACTTCTGGACTCACGCATCGAGTCAGTCACCACTCTGGTACGAACCCGGCAGCGTATTACCGACCTCAAAGACCAACTCGCTTCGGCAGAACGTGAGGACAAGCGCGCCTACGTTCAGGCAACGCGTGATGGTTGGAGCCCCGAGGAACTCAAGAAGCTCGGTCTCGAACCCGCCGCCGCAGGACGGCGCCGCAAGACCCAATCAAAAACTGCTGATCCCGCAGCACGTCAGGTTGACGCCCCGCAGCCGGACGAACAGCACGCAGCGTCACTGAACTAAGGTCAAATACCCTCAACCGGGTGGCACTCCTGCCCCTGGCAGGGGCGCAATGAAGACACAAAAAAGGGCCGGCTATGCCGGCCCTTTCGTGTTCTCCTCGGACAAAGGAAATCTGGTCACAACCCTACCAGCACCGGATGGTGCAGCGCGGCACACAGGTGCTGATCGCGGGTCGTGCGTGAGCGGCGGTCCGCCGCCGGTGAGTGGCTGCTGTGGTTCGCACGCGGCGGCGGACCGCCCGACTTCTGGAAGGCTCCTTAGCCCCGAAGGACGAGTGGACGGGTCCTTGCCGGGCGGCCTTAGCGGCCGCCCGGCAAGAACACTCTTAGGCCGCTTCGTTCTCGGCCGGGGTACCGCTGTCAAGGATGATCTTTTCAACCTCACTCACGGTGTACCCCCAGGCCACCAACTGGTCCAAGTAGTCCCGGTGGGTCTGGGACGGGGACCGCCACGAGTCCTTCGCGATGGTCTTCTCGTACCCGGCGCAGACCAGCGCGATCATCGAAAACTCCGGCCGGGCCGTGGACTTCGCAACATGCTCCCGCAGAGGGTTCCATCCCCACCGGTCGGTGTCGTCGAACTTCGCACCAACCATCCCGGCGGCGACCTTCGCGTCATAACCGCTGACCGTCTCCGGGTGATGGGTGAGGGCGTGGACGGTGAAGTACTGCCAGCCCTTCGGTACCTGCTTCTTCGCCAACAGGCCGGTCACGAAATCACGGCGCACCACCTCAGCGGACAACATGGCTTTGTTGCGCTCGATCAGGGTTTTACGCTCAGCCTTCTGCTCCTCCGTCATGGGGCCTTTCTGGGCTTGGCTGCCGCCACCGTGGCGTTCGTACTTCGGGGCGAAACCCAGCTCCTGCCAGCCGCTAATCACCGCGTGGGTGCGGTGCTCGCCCCGGTAGTCCGTGGTGATCAGCACGGCGTTGGCATCGTCCTCGGTGGCCGGTTCCCCGTCAGCCCTTTTCGCCGCGGTCACGTAGAGGTTGTCCTCATCGGCGTAGTGCCCCGCATCATCGACGATGGTCTTGCCCTGGGCTACAAGCTCGGCCGTTAGAGCGGCGAGGGCGGCGGCGCTCTCGCGCCGGTCGCGCAGCCGCTGGGCCACATGGTGAAGCTGGTCAGGTTCATCCCTGATGACCGATTCCAATTCCTCGGTCGCATCCTCGTCGCCTTCAAACTCAGCCAACAGGAGCGCCTCGTCTATGGACCATCCTTTGCCCAGGGCCGCGGCACCAGCGTCGGAAGACTTGGCCTTCAAGGCGCTCTCCACACTGCTTTTCGTCCGCCCCGTCTTCTTCGCGATCGCGCCCGCCGAAACCCCGATCAGGGACAGCTGGTGGTAAGCCTCCGCCTCATCCGCCTCGGTCAGTTCCGCGCGCTGGATGTTCTCCACCACCTGCGTCACGATCCGCTCCGCTTCCTCGGGTGAGTCGATGATCATCACCGGGACCAGGGTCCGTCCGGCCTCGACGGCGGCGCGGGTGCGGCGCTGACCCATCAACACATGCACGGTACCGTCGTCCTTGCGGTGAGCGATCACCGGTTCCATCACGCCGTGTTCGGCGATGCTGGCAACAAAATCCGCCGTGAGAGCGGCATCCTTCCTGACATTGACGTCCACGTTCAGGGTCGCCGGGTCGAGCATTTCCAATACGGGGGTTGCAGTCATGGTGTTGGTTCCTTCTTGTCCGAGAAGTGGGGTGGGTGGGGCGATCAGATGACCGGCCAGCTCCCCTCTCCCCCGCGTTGTTTTGGCTGCTGGCGAAGCTTGCGGAGCTGTGCCCGACGGAGGCCTGTCCACACGCAAGGGCAAGGAGCGGAATTCTTCGTAAGGAAATCAGCGACGAAGGAGCGACGTCGAAGAATTCCGCATCGCAGGCCCCGACGAAGGAGGGGCTGGACGGGCCGGAGCGGGCACGTACAATCCGTCAGGACAGCAGCCAAAACGGTAATACTGGAACAGTCCTTGAGCCGGCGTAACCCAGCCAAAAACTGACGTACCAGGCGGCACTGTCTTTCCGACGATCTGTCCGCCGGCTCAAGGTCCGTTAAAAGGGGTGTCGAGCCAGGCGGACATGACCTCATAGGAGCCTGATACGACCAGTCCCATTACCTTTTTGTCTGCCCACCTGGCCCGCGCCCGATCAATCAGCATTCGACGCGACTGAGGGGCAATTTCCATCTTGGCAAGCGAACCAACAAAAGTCATCGCGGTATCGACACCCACGCCGACACACACCACGTAGCCGTCATCAACCAACACGGCAAACCCCTCGCGGACAAGGAATTCCTGGCCGTGGGATCCGGATACCGGAAAAGCATCGACTTCATCACCTCCTACGGCACAGTCACCGCCATAGGTGTCGAAGGAACAGGCTCCTACGGCGCCGAACTCGCCAGAGCCCTCCGGAGTGAAAGGCCTCACCGTGCTGGAGGTCCACCGCCCGAACCGGGCCGCCCGCCGACTCAAAGGGAAATCCGATCCCCTGGATGCCTAAGGGCGTTCGCCGTCGGGGAAGCACGCATATGCTCCACCAATGCAGCCCAGGGAGTGTTGCTCCCAGGGCAGTGTAACCCTGGTTCACCACGGGTCGGAGGGGACAAGACGCTATTGCGGGTTGTAGAGCCTCCGCCGGCAGTTGACATGACGTCAGGCACCTGGCGCGGAACCTCAAGGGCTTTGGACTAGAATGAGCGCATGTCAGGCGCCCATGACGACACCTCGAGCATGCTCGAGAAGTCGATGAGGATCATGCAGGCGTTCCGCCGCAGCGAAGGATCCTTGCGATTCTCCGAGATCGTGGCTCGGACGGGTATGCCCAAAAGCACAACACACCGGCTTATCAAGGCGCTGGTGGAACTCGAGATGCTGGCCGAGCACGATGGCCGATTCAGCATCGGGATGGCGGCTTTCGAAATCGGGGATTTGGTACCGGTGCGGGGAGAGTTACGCGACGCAGCGGTGCCGTTCATGAGGGACCTCTTCCAAGGCACGAACAAGGCAGTCCATCTGGGAGTACGTGATGGATTGGAAGTGGTCTACGTGGAAAAGTTCGGGTCCGGCCAGGATACCGACTTCCCGTCCCGAATCGGCGGACGACTACCCATGACCTGCACGGCTGTGGGCAAGGTCTTGCTCGCCTACGCGACGACAGACGTGATCGAGGAAGTGCTATCACGCCCGTTGCGTCGGCTCACCTCGCGATCGATCACCGATCCAAAAGTTCTCCGAGGACAGCTTCCAGAAATCCGCATCGTTGGTTTCGCCACCGAGTGCGAAGAGGCAGCCGTGGGCGGAGCCTGCGTGGCTGCCCCGATCTTGGTTCATGGGCGCATCCGCGCAGCTCTGTCCGTGTCCGTGTCGGCTGACGAATTCGTACCCAGTCGACTTTCGGCGGCGGTAAAGACCGCCGCAGCAGGCATCACTCGCGAGCTCTCGCGTTACGACCTGTCTCGGCCCGTTTAGGCCTCAACGACGGAGCTGATGAGTCCCGAGACCGGCTTGGACTGATCGGCCGTCTTAGTGGAACGCGTGGCTGTCCCCGAATAGCGGCGGAGCGAGCGACGGCGAAGGTTCTGCTGGACGGAACGGACACGAGACGCTGGCGCAGAGTTACGTAGTGTACCGAGCAAGGAGGTACTTATGAGCACGCGGTTCGAGACAGTCGCTCAAGCTGAACGCCTAGCACGCAGGCGGCTACCAAAGCCGGTTTTCTCTTCCTTACACGGAGGGCGTGAACAGGGCGTATCGCTGCAGGACAACTGCAACGCATTCGGCGAGCTTGGCCTTGTCCCATCCGTCTTCGACAAGCCGGCGACCGTTGATTCATCAACGAGCTTTCTCGGTCAGCGAATCAGTTTCCCAGCCATCGTGTCCCCGGTGGGAGCCCTCGGGCTTCACCCTGACGGTGAACGTGCGATCGCGCATGCAGCGGCCCGCATCGGCATCTCGATGTCGGTGAGCTCGTTCGCGAGCATGTCGGTCACCGAAATCGGCCGAATCACCCAGAACATGCACTTCCAGTTGTATTGGCTAGGGAGTCGGGCGGACATTGAGGCCCGGCTCGAACGGGCCGCTGCGGCTGGAGCCAAAGGACTCATCGTCACGGTCGACCTTTCACGTTCCGCACCGCGCCGGGACTGGGCAGCCACTCCGGCCCTCCCGTCCAGCTGGACCGTCGGCAGCCTCCTTCGCCATGGGCCTTCCGGCGTGTCAAGACCAGTGTGGCTGATGCGATACCTGCGGCGCGGCACGCTTCCCAGCCTCAGGGTCCCGAACTTGGCGGGGGCGGACGGTCAGGAACCCACCTTTCCCGAGGCACTGGGGATGATGCGGCGAGCGACTCCCCCGACCCGAGCGGATCTCGCTTGGCTGCGAGAGAAGTGGAGTGGTCCCTTGATGGTAAAGGGGATCAACACGCTTCGCGATGCGCGGATCGCAGAGGAGCTGGGGGCGGACGCCGTTGGGCTGTCCAACCACGGCGGCAACCACCTCGACGGCACCGTAGCCGCGATCCGATACCTCCCCGCGATCGCCCAAGCCCTCCACGGCCGGGTGCCGGTCACCATCGACGGTGGAGTCAGACGCGGCACCGACGTCGTGAAGGCGGTAGCTCTGGGGGCCAAGGTTGTGCTGCTTGGCCGCGCGGTTGCGTATGGGCTCGCGGTCGGCGGCGAAGAAGGCGTATATCGCGTGCTCGAGATCGTCCGTTCTGGGGTGGTCGAAGCGATGGACGCAATGGGCACCGCAAGCGTCGCCGACATCGGACGCTCGGACGCGATCGTGCGTCGGGACAACTTTTTCGTCGAGCCGCCCCGGTAGCCCTGTCCCGCCTCACCTCCACTGACGCCGCGCAGCAAACAGAAGGCATGCCCCCAAGGCAGATGCGAGGGCAGCGCAGGACCAGGCGACCTGGACGTTCGAGATGGTGACAATCGACGCGAAGACGACCGGGCCCGTGGAACCACCGAAGAAAACTCCCGCCTGCGTCACTCCAGCAGAAGCTGCCGCGTTGTCCGGGCGCGCGCGAGCGACGCTGAAGTTGAACAACGCGCTCCAGCCCCAACCGCACCCATAGGCGAGCAGCGCCCCGACCAAGAATGCCGTGGCATCGCCAGCGGCCAGCATCACGAACCCAATCGTCCCCGCCACGGCGAGGACACAGAGGCCCCTGACGTCACTTGTGCCCGACGAACGCCCGGCACGGCCGGCTACCGCGATGCGGGCCATGATGGAGGCCACGCTCGCGGCCACCTGAACCGTCCCGACGGCGGTGGGATGCATGCCGGCGCGGATGCCCGTCACTACGAGAAACGAGGGCAGGCACTGTGCCGCGAAGGAGAGGAAGAAGCCACCTAAGGCCATCAACACGATGAAGCGCCGAGCCTTGGCGACCGGAACCCCGGTCTCCCTCGTACCGACGAGCTCGCACGAGGCTCGCTTGCGCTCTCGCTGATCATTATCTAGCGGCACGCCTTTTACGGCCACCTGGGCAAGCACGGTCGCGCAGCCTACTGCCATGACAGTGACGCGCCATGAGACGCCGGGGAAGGCAGCGAGCACCAAGCCAGCCAACAACGTGGTCGCTGGCACAGAGGCCTGCACCAAGCCGAACGAGAACGCTTGAGCTCGGGTACCGCGAACGCCAATGATGACATGAGTAGCCGCCGGCTGCACAGCAGCGTTGGGGAAACCGAGTAGGGCAAGCACCAGCACGATAATGGCCGCGTTAGGCGCCGCGGCGATGATGAGCAAGCCCAGGGTGGCGAGGGCGCACGCCAGTCGTAGGAGGCGTCCCGCACCCCACCGGCCGACGATGCGGCCCATAACCGGCGACATGACCGCCGAGATAAGGAAATACCCTCCGACTCCCAGCCCTAGCTCGGTAGTGCTGAATCCGAGTTGGTCCTCGATCTGCACAGCAAGGACCGCAACAAGGAAGGGTGGCGCGGCCACCGAAATCATGGCGCACACTGCCCCGATGACCCGGGCCTGCTCGCTGGTGGAGCTGGCCACGACAGCGCCCTTGCTCATAATGTTGTGGTCCTCGCTATTGACTGGTGTACCCGCCGTCAACCTGCACGACGGAACCAGTGGTGAAGGCCGCTCCCGGCGCGAGCAGCGGGAGGACCATATGGGCGATCTCGTCGGGAGCGCCCCACCTGCCGACTGGAATCTTCGCCGTGAATGCCCGCTGCGTCTCGCTCCCAGCCGCGGCCGCGTTCATCGCGCTCCGCACCGGACCTGGCGAGATGCAGTTGATCGTGACGCCGGAACCTGCGAGTTCGAGCGCCAGTGAACGCGTCATCGCGGTGACCGCCCCCTTGGTCGCCGCGTAGGCGGCGCGCTGAGGGGCCCCTACCGTCGCCAGTATCGAACCAATGGTCACGATCCTCCCGAACCCTAGCTCGAGCATCCCCGGGGTAACCGTGCGCACGGCCAACCACGTGCCGAGGACATTAGCCTCCAACGCGTTTCGGAAGTCGGCAAGATCGACATCTTGCAGCCCGCCGGGAAGGAGCACGCCGGCAGCCGTGACGAGTCCCTCGATCGTCCCCCACCGCTCAGTCACGTCCTGGACCACGCGGTCGAGGTCATCCGGGCTCTTGACGTCGGCCGCGATACCCACCACATCCCGTGAGCCACCGCGGCTCACCTGCTCGGCGGCGGCAGCGCACTTTTCGGGAGACCTCCCGACGATGGCAACCGGTCGACCTGCCGCAGCGACCGCCTCAGCGACTGCCAGGCCGATGCCGCTGTTGCCTCCCGTGACGAGTACCGGGCCCGTGCCAAACTCGCTCTTGTTGTCGCTCATTCAAAATCTCCTCTGGTCATGATGTGTTGATTCTGCGGGGTCAAGCGGTGGAGCGAGTGAGAAAGTTCTGCCACGCGGATCTCGTGTTGTGCCTGCGGCGACGTTTGTCTGGGATGGGCATATGAAACAACTATCAAGCCGATTGGTCAGCGTTGGTGATACCACCTTCTCGGTGTCGGAGCTGGGCACGGGTACACCGCTGCTGCTGTTGCATGGCGGCGGACCTGGGTGCACAGCCTGGACGGACTTCGGACCGGTCGCTGAAATGTTCGCATCGCAGTACCGCGTGGTTCTGGTCGATCTCCTGCAGTACGGCAAATCCGACATGTCTGAGATCCACGGCCCGATGTGGGACCACCATTCCAAGAAGATGGTCGAGCTGCTCGACGAGCTGGGGATCGATCGGGCCGACTTCGTCTGCAACTCCTGGGGCGGCACGATCGCCCTTCATCTCGCAGCGACATATCCCGAGCGAGCACGGGCTCTGGTCATCACCGGCAGCATGCCTGTCTTTGAAGGAGAGCCCTCCCCGGCGCTCCCGGAAACCGGTCGCGACGTGCGCATTCGGTCTTTCCGCACAGCACGCGAGCTCTACTACGGGGGCGAGGGGCCGACGAAGGAGAAGATGCGTGAGCTGATCGGGACCCTAGAGTGGTACGACGCCTCAAGGCTGCCGGAAGAGACCGTCGAGTTGCGCTGGCGGAACAGCCTCAACCCCGAGGAGATCGCCTTGGCGAGATCGGCCAACCCTCGAGGTGAGTGGCAGGATCTCACCGCGGAACTGCCCATGATTCAGGCTCCCGTCCTCTTCCTGTGGGGCATGCAGGACGCGTTCCTCAAGCCCGAGTACGCCCTCATGCTGGCTCGCCTGGTTCCCAACGGGAACCTCTATGTCATGGACCACGCCTCCCACCACCCGCAGGAGGAACGCCCCGAGGACTACGTCGCCGTGGTGCAAGGCTTCCTCAGCCGCCAGCACTGAGATTCACCCGACAAACGATATGGAGAACAACCGTGCCAATAACAGAACGCGATGCTGACCGCATCGCGCATGCGCTATGCGAGGCAGCTCGCGATGCACGGCCCATCCCGCCCATTCGCCACGACGTGGACGGCCTCGACGTCAACGACGCATATGACATCCAGCGCCGGCTCGTGGCAAACATGGTTGCCGGCGGAGCCCGCAGGGTCGGCCGGAAAATCGGTCTGACGTCTGCAGCGGTCCAGCAGCAGCTCGGCGTCGACCAGCCGGACTTCGGGGTGCTCCTGGACGACATGCAGGTTGCTCAGCACGGTGTGGTTATGGTGGACGATCTGATCCAACCGCGAGTCGAGGCGGAGGTGGCATTTGTCCTGGCCTCTGACCTCGACCTCCCGAAAATCGACCGCCACGTGGTGCTCGCAGCGCTCTCGCACGCCTGTGCTGCACTGGAGATCGTCGACAGCCGGGTAGACAACTGGGACATCTCGATCGTGGACACCATCGCTGACAACGGCTCATCCGGACGCTTCGTACTCGGGGACCAAGCACTCTCGTTGCGCGAATTCGATCCCCGAAGCGCGCAGATGAGAATGACCTCCAACGATCACGTCGTCTCCCTCGGGGACGGAAGCGCCTGCCTCGGAGATCCGTTGAACGCCGTGGTGTGGCTGGCCAACAGGGCGAGAGACGTCGGGGATCCCCTGCGCGCCGGCGAGATTGTGCTTTCCGGCGCGCTCGGGCCGATGCACTCTGTGGCAGCGGGCGAGTCCGTCCGCGCCGACCTCACCGGTCTGGGCACCGTGTCGGTCGAGTTCGTTGGAACAGCGCGATGAGCACGAAGGTGGCGATCGTGGGTTCGGGCAACATCGGAACGGACCTGATGTTCAAGATCCTGCGGGGCCGAGGCGTGTTGGAAGTTGCTGCCATGGTGGGCATCGACCCCAAGTCGGACGGCCTCCGCCGCGCCGCGAGTATGGGCGTACCGGTGACCTCGGATGGAGTGGAAGGCTTGATCGGCCTCGACGGCTTCGATGAGATCGACCTGATCTTCGATGCGACGTCCGCCAAGGCCCATGTTGCCAACGCGGCCCTCCTGGCGCCCTACGGCAAGGTAATGATCGACCTGACACCGGCCGCGATCGGCCCGTTCGTGGCCCCCACCGTGAACCTCCGCGAACACGTTGGCGCAACCAACGTCAACATGGTCACCTGCGGCGGTCAGGCGACCATCCCCATCGTTGCCGCGATTTCTGCGGTCACGGAGGTCTTCTACGCGGAGATCGTTGCCTCCATCGCGTCCCGGTCCGCTGGGCCAGGTACACGCGCAAACATCGACGAGTTCACCGAGACGACGGCTGAGGCGCTCCAGACCGTCGGTGGTGCCGCAAAAGCCAAGGCGATCATCGTGCTCAACCCCGCCGAGCCGCCGGTGATCATGCGGGACACCGTGGCCTGCTTGATCGGACC
Source organism: Arthrobacter sp. efr-133-TYG-104 (assembly GCF_030208915.1). Classification (NCBI taxonomy): domain Bacteria; kingdom Bacillati; phylum Actinomycetota; class Actinomycetes; order Micrococcales; family Micrococcaceae; genus Arthrobacter; species Arthrobacter sp. efr-133-TYG-104. Next base: position 4,741 of record NZ_JARVTA010000030.1, on the reverse strand, counting down.
GGACCACCACGCCGAGGTCGCCGCCTCGATCGATGCGATGATCTCGCGCGTAGCGCAGTTCGTGCCGGGATACCGGCGCACGCAGGAGGTGCAGTTCACGCCCATCGCGTCCGACGACCCGATCAGGGCCCTCGGTGACGAAGCGGCCGGGACGCACGTTGTCACCGTGCTGCTGCAGGTCGAAGGCGCGGCCCACTACCTTCCCGCCTACGCCGGGAACCTGGACATCATGACAGCTGCCGCGGTGCAGGTTGCCGAAGAGCTGGCCTCCCTGACGACCTCGAGGGACGCATCAACCACTGGAACGGGGACCTCGTGAACACCTTCTACCTGCAGGACGTGACACTGCGCGACGGCATGCACGCCCTTCGCCATCGCCTGGGACTCAGTGACCTCCAGCGGATCGTCACTGCGCTGGACTCTGCCGGTGTGGACGCGATCGAGGTGGCCCACGGGGACGGCCTCGGCGGCGGCAGCATCACCTACGGCTTTGGTAGCCACACCGACTGGGACTGGCTGGAAGCCGCCAGCGCGGTCATCCGAAGGGCCAAGCTCACGACCCTGCTCCTGCCCGGCATCGGGACGATCGACGACATCCATCGCGCCGCCGACCTCGGCGTGCGGTCCATCCGGATCGCCACGCACTGCACTGAGGCGGATGTCGCTGCCCAGCACATCGACTATGCGCGTGGGCTGGGACTCGACGTCGCAGGCTTTCTCATGATGAGCCACATGAGCGGGCCCAATGAGTTGTCACGACAGGCGAAGCTCATGGAGAGCTACGGCGCACACTGCGTCTACGTCACCGACTCGGGCGGCCGGCTCACGACCGCCGAGGTCACAGCGCGCGTTGTCGCCTTCCGAGCGGTCCTATCCGACGAAACCCAAATCGGCGTCCATGCACACCAGAATCTGAGCCTGGCCGTCGCCAACAGCCTGGCCGCTGTCGAGGCAGGAGCTGTCAGGGTGGATGCGTCGCTTGCCGGCCTCGGCGCCGGCGCGGGGAACTGCCCGATCGAGCCGTTCGTGGCGGTGGCATCCTTGCTCGGCTGGGACCACCCCGCCGACCTGGACGCGCTCGAGGACGCAGCGGACGACGTCGTCAGGCCGCTGATCGACCGTCCCATCCAGGTCGACCGGGACACTCTCACCCTCGGCTATACGGGCGTCTACTCCAGCTTCCTCCGGCATGCGGAACGACACGCGAAGCGCTACGGGGTGAAGGCACGGGACATCTTAAAGGAGGCGGGTGCTCGGAGCCTGGTCGGCGGACAAGAGGACCAGCTCGTCGACATCGCGCTCGAGCTGGCACTCGCCAGACGCTCCCAAGGACAGGTGTCATGACCAATCTCGACCGCGAGGGGGTGGTTCAATTCGCAGGCTTCTACCCGTAACTCCTGACCGTGGGAATTGACGTGAAACCTGGTTCCGGTACACGAAAATCGTTCCCAAACAGGATTGGAACAGGCCTACTCTCAGCCTACGTGAACGCCCTCTTCACAAAAGATCGCTGTGCTCGAAACACAAAAGCAGGGCAAACAAATCCCATTAGTGCGCCACCCGCGCAATGTGAATGCAATGTGCGGTATAGGAATTTACAGGAGTACACATGCTCAAAACGATCAAAGCGACGGTTCTCTCGGGTGCGCTGATCGCGTCAGTCCTGCTCACCAGCGCGTGTGGCGCCGGGGTACCGAGCACTACGGCGGCCGCCGCCCTGAAGCCGGCGCGAATCGCCGTAGGACTCGATCCGACGTACGCGCTGGTCTACGTTGCGCAGGAACAGGGCTACTTCAAAAAGCACGGGGTCGATGCGGCGTTGGTCCAGACCGAGGGCGGGCCGTCGATGATCCAGGCCATTTCCGGAGGCCAGGCCGACTTCGCGTACGGGACGGACCTGACCTCGGTGAGCAACATGGGCGCCAACCCGGACCTTGTCGCCCTCGGCGTGGTCGGGCAGTCGAGCACCAATTTCTTCACCGTGTTCAGCAAGAACATCAAGGCTGCATCGGACATCAAGACCATGGCAGTGGTGCCTGGTTCGGCGGCATACATGACGGACAAATACCTCAAGAGCCAGGGCATCGACCCGAAGAGCATTCACTTGGTCACAGCCGCCTTTCCCGATATCCCCGCAATCATCAACCGCGGTGATGCGGATGCCACTATTGCGATCCAGCCGTGGGCCGACCGTATCGTCGCCCAGGCAGGCGGAAAGATCGTGGGCGACATTGGTGACTACGGCGCGTACTACGCCCTGTGGCTATCGACCTCGAACAAGTGGCTCGCGACCCACCAGGACGAGGCAGCTGGCGTGTTCGGCGCGTTGCAGGACGCGAGCAAGTACGTCCAGGCATCCCCTAACGAGGCCGCAGCCCTGACTGCTAAGAAGCTCGGAATGCCCACGGAGGAGGCCCTCAGGGTGCTCAAGAGCACGGACTTTACCTTCCGCGATTTTAGTGTAAAGGATGCGGAGCAGGTGAAATCGGCAACTGAATTCTTCGTCAGCCAAGGAAAGATCAAGGCGGGTCCTACCGATTCGCAGATCCTCAAGGGCTGGTACCCGCAGCACGTGAAGTAGGCCGAACCGCGACTTTTTCCTCTGTCCCTGAAAAATCGAAATCAGGCGAAGCCTGAGCACCTGGGCCAAGACTCGTCGTCTCGGCCCAGGTGTACGTCCACTCGCCCTCTCGTCCGGGAGGTCGGCAACTCAAGGAGCCACCGTGCCCATCGTCAGAGTGACTCTCACTGCAGGCCGTGACGAGACGGTCAAGGCGTTCATCGCGCGAGGGGTCGTGGACTCAATCGCTGAGTTCGCTGCCGTCTCGCCGGACGGCATTCACGTCCTCTTCACGGATCTCGAACGACAGGCATGGGCCATCGGGCCCCGCCTGCTGTCAGAGAGCCAGCCCCCACCCCCAACTGTCCGTTCGATGCCCTATCAGCACATCACCTCCTTGGAAGTTGGGTATGAGCGTAGGGACAGCTATCTCGACTGGCGACGAACGCGGTTGTACCCGAACTTGGCAGTCACCAAAGGCTTCTTGACGACCTCGGTGGTGCTGCCTGAGGACGAGGCCGACCGGCTCGTCGTTATGGAGCGGTGGCGCACGGAGCAGGCTCGGCAGGAGTTCATGAGCATGCACGCAGAGCTCCTCAATGAAGCAGCGGACATCGTCGCCGACGCGAAGACTCTGGCCAGCGGCACCGTCGCCGACACGTGGGGAAACGCTTCGAGATGACAGCCTTGACCCGTCGAGTCGTTGTAGTCGGCGCTGGGAGCGCAGGGTGCTTGGTTGCAGCTCGCCTCAGCGAGGAACCTCACCTCAGGGTCGTGCTTCTCGAGGACGGCCCTGACCACTCGACCGAGAGCGTCGACGCCAAGCTGTCGTCCTGGAACTGGCTTGACGCTCTTGAGGCGACCGAGGCCTTCGTCCCGGACCTCACGGCCCGCCGGCACGTTACTGATCTGCCTCGCCTGTACCGGCGAGGGCGAGGTCTGGGGGGTACGGCCTTGCTGAACGCGATGATCGCGATGCCGGGGCTCCCGGCTGACTACGACCGATGGGCCTCGGAGTTTGGCTTGTCTGATTGGTCCTGGAAAGAGGTTGGACCAGTGTTCACGAAGCTGGAACACGACCTCATGGTGGCACCGCACGCGTCGTTGACACCCCTCGATAAAGCCCTGCTGTCAGCCGCCCCCGAGCTGGGACTCGAAAACGATGCCGACCTGCTCGGTGCCGACGACGGTGCTGGTCGACTCTGGCTGAATGCTGTTCAGGGGCGAAGGCACTCTAGTCGCGAGCGATACCTGAAACCCGCCATGCGATCTGGGCGCCTCGATGTTCGACCGGGCGCACGGGTGGATCGAATCATCGTTCGCAATGGCACAGCCACTGGGGTCCGGCTTGTCGACGGTTCCGAGGTCGATGCGGACCTCGTCGTCCTCTGTGCCGGCGCGCTCGAGACGCCTGCCATTCTCCTGCGCAGTGGCTCCAGCCGTCCAGGGGTGGGGTCCAACCTGTTGGACCACCCCTCGGTGAGCATCCTCCTGAAGCTCCGCGAGGGATTCCGCATCGTCGACAGAACCAAGCCCACCATCGGAGCCGCCCTACGTGTGTCGTCGACGTCCGGCCAGAGCGACCTTCACCTTCTGCCGGTGCACGGGCTGCCGGCAGGGACACCCGGAGGCTTTGACGGTCGCATCATCATCGAGCTAATGGCCGCAGAGTCCAGTGGCACCGTAAGATTGACGTCCTCCGACGGGTGTCAGCCTCCCAGCGTTGACCAGCGCATGCTCGGGACAGCCCGTGACCGCGCAGCGATGCGCGAGGGCGTTGACCTGGCGATGAGGCTCCTCGAGACCGACGAGTTCACCAGGGTCGTCTCCGAAGCCTGCGTCGACGACGCCGGAACCCATGCGCATCGCCTCAGGGATGAGGACTTCTATCAGTCCTGGGTCACGAGCTCACTGTCAGGAGCTCACGCGGGTGGAACCGCTCGGATGGGAACGGTGGAGGATCCACAGGCGGTACTCGACGGTCGCGGAAAAGTCATCGGCTGGGATAACTGCTGGGTCATCGACGCCTCAGCCATGCCTGTTGTCCCCACGGCGAACCCGCACCTCCCCATCCTCATGCTCGCCACCCGGCTGGCTGAGTACCTAGTCGAGGACATCGCCTGAGTTGGTTGTTCCGGCCACCAAAGCAACGTCCAGAAAAGTGCCCCTCCTGCTAACGGC